>NZ_CM125440.1:300000-515000 GCF_052073645.1 Desulfothermobacter acidiphilus
CATCTGGAAGGACGCTACTAGGGCTAAAGAAGCAGCTGAAGCCTTGAAACTCACGGCTCCAGACCTTTATTCCCTGGGGCTGATTGATGAGGTGGTTCCCGAACCCATGGGAGGATCGCATCGCAATCGCGAGGAGGCGGCGGCTTTACTGCGCCAGGCGATCCTGCGCCATTTGGAAGAATTGCAAGCGTTGCCCCCAGACCAGCTCGTCTCCCAGCGCTACGATAAGTACCGTCGCCTGGGCTCTACATTTCGCTATGAGGAGGCTCAAGCTTAGATGCGGCGCATAGGGGTTTTCACCAGCGGCGGCGATGCCCCAGGAATGAATGCTGCCATTCGAGCTGTGGTGCGTAAAGGCATTTACGAAGGATGCGAGGTTTGGGGTATCCGACGGGGCTATGCCGGTCTCATCGAGGGGGATCTGGTGCCTCTGGAGTTGGGTTCAGTGGCCGACACCATCCACCGGGGTGGCACTATATTGCTCACAGCTCGCTCCCAGGAGTTCCTCGCCGAAGAGGGCCGGAAAGAGGCCTTTGCCTCGCTGCACCGGGCTGGGATAGAAGGCTTGATAGGTTTAGGAGGCGAAGGCACTTATAAGGGATTGCTTGCTTTCCACCGCGAAACCGGTTTTCCGGTGATAGGGGTGCCGGCTACCATTGACAACGACATCGGTGGCACCGACTACTCGATAGGTTTCGACACGGCGGTTAACAATGTTATCGATGCCATCAATAAGGTGCGCGATACGGCCACCTCACACGAGCGCACCTTTGTAGTGGAAGTGATGGGCCGCAACACCGGTTACATCGCCTTGACCGCTGGCCTGGCCGGAGGAGCGGAGTCCATCCTTGTTCCCGAGTTTCCGGTAGATCTGGACGCGGTGTGTCAGCGGCTGCTGCGAGGCATTCGCCGGGGCAAGCGGCATAGCATCATCGTGGTGGCCGAGGGGGTGGGACACGCTCCTTCCATTGCTCAGGAGATTAAGCAGCGCACGGGCTTGGAAACCAAAGCTATTATTCTAGGGCATATCCAACGTGGAGGCACTCCCACCGTCTTCGACCGAGTCCTCGCTAGCGTCATGGGGGCCAGGGCGGTAGAGCTCCTGCTGGCCGGGGAGAAGAAGGCGGCGGTGGGCCTGGTGGGCGGCGAAATTATGCACTGCGACCTGGAGGAGGCGCTGGCTACCGTCAAGAAAATCGATGAGGCCGTCTACAAGCTGGCAGAAATTTTGGCCATATAGGGCGGGTGAGTTGGGTGGTTTTACAGCACACCAAAATCGTTTGTACCATAGGTCCAGCGACGGAGTCACCGGAAACGCTGGCACAGCTGATCCGGGCGGGAATGGACGTGGCTCGGATTAATATGTCGCACGGCACCCAAGGGGAACACCGGCAGCGCATCCGCCTTCTTAGAGAGCTCGCCGAACAGCTGGGCAGGAATCTGGGTATCCTGGTGGACATAAGGGGACCGCGGATTCGTATAGGAGAGCTCGCTGAGGGCAAGGTTTATCTCCGCGAAGGAGAAGAGGTTCGGCTGGTTCCTGGGGATTTCCCCGGCACGGCGGATAGATTACCGGTTAATTACGAGGGGATCACTCAAGATCTGCGTCCGGGAGACGCGGTATTAATAGCTGATGGCTTGATCGGCCTGCGGGTGCTGGAGGTCACCCCCGAAGAAGTGCGGTGTCGGGTGGAAGCGGGGGGAGAATTGACCCCGCACAAGGGCGTCAACCTGCCAGGGATAAAGGTTAATTTGCCCTCGCTTACTGAAAAAGACCGGGAAGATCTTCGCTTCTCTGTCAGCGAGCAGGTGGACTTCGTGGCCCTCTCCTACGTGCGTAAGGCTGACGATGTCCTGGTGGCGCGTCGATTGCTAGAAGAATTGGGAGCCGGCCAGATATGGCTCATCGCTAAGATAGAGAATCGTGAAGGGATGGAAAACCTTCCTGCCATTTTGAAAGTAGCCGACGGCGTGATGGTGGCTCGGGGAGATCTGGGCTTAGAGATACCGCTGGAAGAGGTGCCCCTGGTGCAGAAACGCATCATCCTTCAGGCTAACGCCGCCGGAAAACCGGTGATCACCGCCACGCAGATGCTGGAATCAATGATTCACCATCCTCGCCCCACCAGGGCTGAAGTAACGGATGTGGCCAACGCTATCTTAGACGGCACCGATGCCGTTATGCTTTCGGGAGAGACGGCTATTGGCCACTACCCGGTGGAAACCGTAAGCACTATGGCCCGCATTGCTCAGCGCACCGAGGAAGCGTTCCCCTACGAAGAGGCTATGGTTCACCGCCAAGCCCTAGCGAGCAAACACACTGTCACCGACGCTATAAGCTACGCCACCTGTAACACCGCCAGGGATCTGGGAGCCGCCGCTATCATCACGGCTACCCAGACCGGGTACACCGCTCGCATGGTGGCTAAATATCGCCCCCGAGCTCCTATTCTAGCGGCCACTCCCGGGGTGGAGGTCAAGAGGCGCCTAGCTCTGGTCTGGGGGGTGCACCCTTTGTTGGTGGAGCGTATGGAGAATACCGACCAAATGACGGCTGAGGCGGTGCGGGCGGCTATGGCTTCCGGCTATATCAAATCGGGGGATTTGGTGGTAATAACCGCAGGGGTCCCAGTGGGAGTGCACGGAACCACTAATCTCCTAAAAGTGTACACCGTGGGTGACGTGGTGGCCCGAGGTATGGGGATAGGGGCGAAATCGGCAACTGGCAAGGCCCGGGTGGCTAAGACCGCTAAAGAAGCTTTGGAGAAGGTCCAGCCGGGGGACATTCTGGTGGCGCCGGCTACGGACAAGGAGTACATTCCTGCCATCCAGAAATGCAGTGGCATCGTTACCGAGGTGGGTGGATTAACTTCTCACGCTGCCATCGTGGGGCTGGAATTCGGCATTCCCGTGATCGTGGGAGTGGAAGGGGCCACGGCCATTTTGCAGGACGGGCAGCAAATAACTCTAGACGGGCAGAGAGGGATAATTTATCTGGGCCCGGCGCGGGCACTATAGAATAAGGGGGTCGGAATGGAAGAAACCATTATAAGTAAACTCTACGCCTTGGGTTTGGGGGGACTAGCACTGGGAAGTTTTCTGGAGGCGCTAGGAATCCCTCTTTTTCCCGGCGGGATTATGGTGATTCTGGCCGGTTTTATGGTGGCTCGCGGTTACTTCACCTATTCCAGCGCTTTAGCCGCCACGGTTACGGGCTTTGCCTTGGGTTCACTATTAGCCTACTTCGTAGGTCGCCGGGTAGAGGCAAGCCTATTCCCTTCCCTAGGACGCTGGCTTCACCTTCCTCTGGAGCAATTAGAGCGAGCTCGCTCTTATCTGTGCCGCTCTTCCCCTGGTTTCGTGTTGTTTGGGCGCTTTTTGCCGGGCATGGGTAATTTGGTTCCTTATCTGGCCGGTATGAGCCGGATTAGTCCGGGGCTTTTCCTTATTCTAACCCTTCTATTCGCCTCTGTTTGGGCGGCCCTTTATCTGGCCCTGGGACTGTTTTTCGGCTACGGTTGGCAACAGGCGGCGCGGAGGTTACAGCCCTTACTGTTGTTGGCGGGGGCGGCTGGGCTTCTGATCTACTGGCTACTTTTCCAGTACCGCCCCTGGCGTCGGTTATAGTTGGCTTGCTTAGCGAGGCGCAGGGAGCTATCATGATTGATGAACCTTTTAAAGCTTTTGCTGGGGCGGGGAGAGCTTGTTAAAGCTGGACGAGAACAGCCTAGTGATTTTAGCGGGGCGTTATTTGAAGCGGGACGAGCAGGGGCGGGTGGTGGAAAGCCCGGAGGAAATGTTTTGGCGGGTAGCGCGGGCGGTAGCCGAGGCTGAAGCTCGTTTCGGGGCTGACACCAGCCAGTTAAGTGGCTGGGCCCGGCGTTTTTTTGACCTTATGGCTAACCTGGACTTTTTACCTAACACCCCCACTCTAATCAACGCTGGTCGAGAGCTGGGACAGCTGGCCGCCTGCTTCGTTTTGCCTCTCGAGGATAGCATCGAATCGATTTTCGAGACGCTAAAGCACGCTGCGCTGATTCATAAGAGCGGTGGAGGAACTGGCTTTAATTTCTCGCGCCTGCGCCCCAAGGGGGACCCGGTACGCTCTACAGGGGGAGTGGCTTCGGGGCCGGTTAGCTTCATGCGAATCTTCAACGCTGCTACGGAGGAGATCAAACAGGGTGGCGTGCGCCGGGGCGCTAATATGGGGATTTTACGGGCTGACCATCCCGATATAATGGAGTTCGTGGCCTGCAAGGAGGAAGAGGGGGCGTTTCGCAACTTTAACATTTCGGTGGCGGTGCCCGACGCTTTTTTCACCGCTCTGGATCGTTCGCAAGAATGGAAATTGGTGTTTCGCGATAAAGTTTATCGACGCCTCCCGGCGCGCGAACTTTTTGATTGGATCGTGCAGCACGCGCACGCCAACGGGGAACCCGGGCTGCTGTTTGTGGATGCGGTTAATCAAGCTAACCCCACCCCGGCCTTGGGTCTTATTGAAGCGACTAACCCTTGCGTCACCGGCGATACGTGGGTTTATACGGGGCAGGGGCTGATACGGGTGCGCGATCTGGCCCAGAGGAAATGGTTGCCGCCAGTGGTGGCGGATAGCAGGGTTGATTCCAACCCTCTGGTTCCAGCGGTGGCAGCGTTGGCTACTGGACGCAAACCGGTCTTTCGTTTGCTCACCCGCGAGGGGTACCAATTGCGCCTGACGGCCGACCACCAGGTGCTGACTACTCGCGGTTGGGTGGCGGCCGAGAAGTTGCGGCCGGGCGATGGCCTCTTGGTGCTAGATCGCCCCGGTGGTTTCGGCCGGGAGGGGTCGTACGAGTTGGGATTGGCCTTGGGATGGATGTTAACAGCTAAGAAGGAATCCATACTGGTCCCCGTGGGGTCCGGTGGCTGGGGCGGTTTCCTTGAAACCAGGGAGGAAGGTCTCCGCATACCGGAGGAGGTCTTCACCGGGAGCAAAGAGCTGCAGCGGGGATTTTTGCAAGCACTGTTTAGCGCCTGGGGGGAGGTGAGTCTTTCCCCCTTGGCAGTGACATTGCGGGCTCCTGTGGAGGAGCTCTTGCTCGAGGCGCAGCGGCTGCTGCTTAATTTCGGCGTTCGTAGCTGCCTTTGCCGGGCGGGGAGGGCAGCGGAGCTCATCCTTACCAGGGGGGCGGTGGCGGCTTTTCACCGGGAGATCGGCCTGTTGCCGGGTGCGGAGGCTGAGCGGTTGGAGAGGGGCTTGATCGCAGCTCAACCGTTCCCAGATGAAGAGGAGCCGGCTCTGGCTCACTTCCAAGAACTGGTGTACGAGGGCGAAGAAACGGTTTACGACCTGGTGGTTCCTGGCGTCCACGCTTTTGTGGCCAACGGTCTGGTGGTGCATAACTGCGGGGAGCAGCCCTTGCTACCTTACGAGTCCTGCAACCTGGGTTCAATCAATTTGCTGAACATGGTGGAAGGTAACGGTTTATCCTGGGAGAAGCTACGGGAAGTGGTTCACTTGGCAGTGCGCTTTCTCGACGACGTGATTGAGGTCAACCATTTCCCTGTGCCGGCCATTGCTGCTGCCACCCGTCGCACGCGCAAAGTCGGGCTGGGCGTAATGGGGTGGGCTGATGCCCTTTTCCGCTTGGGGATTCCTTACGATTCCGAAGCCGCTCTGGCTCTAGCGGAGGAGGTTATGAGTTTCATACGCAAGGAGGCTCGTGTGGCCTCACGTCAGCTCGCCGAGGAAAGGGGTCCTTTCCCCTCCTGGGAAGAATCGATTTATCACCCGGAGTTACCGCTGCGCAATGCTACTTTGACCACTATCGCTCCCACGGGGTCGATCAGCGCTATCGCTGGCGTCAGTCCCGGTATCGAGCCGGTCTTTGCCTTGGTGTACCGGCGGGTGGTGCTGGACAACCGCGTATTGCTGGTGGTGGATAAGGTGTTTCGTGAGTATTTAAAGCGTAATTTTACCCCGGAGCAAGGGGAGGCGATTATGTCCGCGGTGGCTCAGACCGGTAATCTTTCCTCTGTCGCGGCTGAGTTCGGCCTGCCGGAAACCGCGCGACGCCTTTTCCGCACCGCGTTGGAAATAACTCCGGAATGGCATTTGCGGCACCAGGCAGCTTTTCAGCGCCATACCGACAACGCAGTGAGTAAAACGATCAACTTACCGAGGGAAATAGCGCCGGCGGAAGTAGCCCACATTTTCCGAATGGCTTTCGAACTCCGGGTGAAGGGGATTACCGTCTACCGCACCGGCTCGCGCCGGGAGCAACCCCTGCTTCTGCCCGCTACTTGCCGTCCCTGCCATGCAGGGTGAGGTGCTAATGTCGGCACGGCAACTCCTTGCCTTGTGGGCGGGCAAAATCACGGCCAAGGTTTCTTTGCTAGCGGGAGGGAGAGGGTCCTCCCTACCTGGGCGGGTGGCGCTGCGCTTCTGCCCGTCTATCATAGATGCTCTAGCCCAGGAAATGGGAACCAGGGTCATCGTGGTGACCGGCACCAACGGTAAAACCACCGTGAACCATATGCTGACCACCTTGTTCAGTTCTCTAGGCTATCGGGTGGTGGCCAACCGTGAGGGGGCCAATATGGCAAGCGGGTTGGCTTCAGCCCTGGTTCGCTCGGCTTCTTGGCGGGGAAGGTTAGACTCGGATTGGGCTTTGTTGGAGGTGGATGAGGCCAGTTTTCCCCGCTTAGTGCCCGAGCTCCGCCCAGCCATGATCGTGGTCACCAATTTCTTTCGCGATCAGCTGGATCGCTATGGAGAACTCGACCACGCGGTGGAATTGATCCGCTCCACCCTAGCTCGTCTCCCTTGCACCAAGCTGGTTCTGAACGCTGATGACCCGTTAGTGACCAGCTTGGCCTTTAACAATCACCCTGCGCTTTTTTACGGTATAGGAGCTCCCGTTCGCCGCCCGCTTCAGGAGGAGGGCTGTCGTGAAGCCCGGTTTTGCCCCCGTTGCGGGTGCGAATTAATCTATCTGTATTACCACTACAGCCAGCTGGGGGCCTACCGTTGCCCTGGCTGCGGTTTTGCTCGCCCTGCGGCTCAAGTGGAAGCTTTGGAGGTACGGCTAACCAACGGCCACCTTTTGAGCCGGGTTAGGGTGGGGGACCGGATGTTAGACTGCCAGCTACCAACCCTGGGGTTTTATAACCTTTACAATGCGCTGGCCGTTTTGGCCGTGAGCTGGTGGTTAGGCTTGGCACCTGAGAGAGTAGTGCAAGAACTCTCCCATTATTTGCCTGCTACTGGGCGATTGCAACATTTCTGGCATGGAGACCGGCAGGTTTATCTTAACCTAGTAAAAAACCCGGCTGGTTTTAACGAGGGTTTGCGGCTGCTGGGGTTAGCCTCGGGAAGACTAGACGTGTTAATGGCTCTCAACGATAATGAAGCGGATGGCCGCGATGTGTCCTGGATATGGGATGTGGATTTCGAGAGTTTGTTGCCGGCGGAAAAGATAAATTCCGTGATTTGTTCGGGCCGTCGGGCGGCGGATATGGCGTTACGCTTGCATTACGCGGGGGTGCCAACTCGTAAAATCCGGCTCTGTCCAGGGCTTGATCAAGGGGTGCGGGAGGTTCTGGGTGGTTCGGCCAGGGTGGTGCATCTTCTGGTCACCTACACTGCTTTGTGGCCCGTAGAAAAATTGCTCAAGCGCTATGTGAGAGAAGAGGGTAGCAATGCTGCGGATTTGTCATCTCTACCCTGATTTACTTAATCTTTATGGCGACCGCGGTAATATATTGGTCTTGCTGCAGCGCTGCCGGTGGCGAGGAATTCCGGTTAGCCTGCGGGAAGTACGCTACGGCGAACCGGTGGATCTTGCGGAGGTAGATTTGCTCTTTTTAGGAGGGGGTTCGGACCAGGCACAGCGTATAGCGGCGGAGGATCTAAGTAGCCGAGCTGCGGATTTACGGGACGCGGTGGAAAAGGGTCTGGTAGTGCTGGCGATTTGCGGGGGCTACCAGCTGCTGGGTCATTATTATCGGCTGCCCGGAGGCGGGGAGCTGCCAGGGCTGGGTTTGATCGATTTCTGCACCGAGGCGGGGCCAGAACGCCTAATAGGGGACATAGCAGTGGAAGTTATATTAGGCGGGAGAAAGCAAATCTTATGCGGTTTTGAAAACCACTCTGGCCGCACCTATCTGGGCCAGGTTAAGCCGTTGGGGCGGGTGCTGCGGGGATTCGGTAACAATGGGCGGGACGGCACGGAAGGGGTCAGATATCGCAACGTGTTCGGGACCTACCTCCATGGACCGCTACTTCCCAAGAACCCGGCTTTGGCTGACCACCTTATCAATCTGGCCTTGCAGCGACGGGGTCTGAGGGTTGTGCTACCTCCCCTACGGGATTTCTGGGAAAAAGAGGCTCGCCGAGTGATCCTGCGGCGCTTGCACCTGCCTGAGCAATGAAGGAGCCGGCCGAGGCCGACCTCCTTAATGTACTTCCACTTTGACCCATTTCTTGCGACTGGCTTCGCTTTTGGGCAGGTGCACCTCTAAGACGCCGTCGCGGTAAGTAGCCCGAACCTCTTCGGGTTTGACTTCGGCGGGCAGGTTGAAGGTGCGATGGAAGCGCCCGTAGTAGCGTTCGTGGTGGTAAACCCCTTCCTGGGTGCAAGCGGCATCGCGTTGCACTTCTCCCCGAAGGGTGATGCTGTCTTCGCTAACGGCGATTTCGAGGTCTTCCTTGGGTCTAAGCCCTGGCACCTCGGCGACCAGGATAACCTCGTCCTCAGTTTGGTAGATGTCCACCCGTGGATAGCAACTGCTTTCGCTCCAATTGCTTCTCCAACCCAGAACCGGACGGATGGAATCCCACAGGCGATTCATTTGCTCGCGTAGGCTGCTGATTTCCCCGTAAGGATCACGTCGTAGGCGCCCGTTCATTCTTACCCCTCCCAAGGTGAGCTCAGATTTTTTCTTTCTCACTATGCCCTGTAGTGGTGGTAGATATGCGCAGGACTTTGGCTATCCGGTGGCGAAACTGACGAATTGGAGATAAACGGGTACCGAAGGAGGAAAATCCCGTGCTTAAAACTCAGGCGTTGGAGCAAGCTCTTCTGATGGCTCGGGAGGAGTTTGCCCGTCGCGACCGCCAAAGCATGGCCCTGCGGGCCGGAGTCCAGCTGGACCAGGAGCAGCGCTTAATTATTCCTTTTTTCGGCAAGACGTATTGCCTTCCCCCTTCTGGGCGCTCCTTGCCCGTGCTAGAGGAGATCCTGCTCTTACACTACGTGACGAGGGCCGCTGGCATCTTGCCGGAGGGGGAGTGGCTGTCCTTTAAAGAACTCCCCGGCGGGTTTAATTACCGCGAACCCTTCGCCCGGCGGGTGCTTAATCCTTTGCTTAAGTTCTTTGCTGATCGGCCAGAGGCGCTAATAGAAGCGGGCATCAGATTGGGAGGACAGCGCCTCCCTATGGGGGATGCAGCGGTGTGTTTGCTGCCTCTGCCCCGTTTGCCCCTGGCCTATGTGGTGTGGTCGGGAGACGAGGAGTTTCCTCCCCGGGCCACGGTGCTCTTCGATGTCACCGCTCCTGCTTACGGGAGCACCGAAGATTGCGTGTGGCTAGCTCAGCTAGGTGTAGGCTATCTGACGGCGGCGCTACAGGGAGGTGGACCGGACAGTGTCCCAGCTTTATGAGCGTTGTCTAAGTTCCCGGACGGTGTTTCAGGGCCGTCTGCTGAAGGTACGGGTAGATACTGTCCTGTTACCGGACGGGCGCACTTCCACCCGCGAGGTGGTGGAGTACTCCGGTGCCGTGGCTATCGTTCCTTTAACAGAGGCGGGCGAGGTGGTCATGGTGCGGCAATATCGCTACCCGGTGGGACGAGAGCTCTTGGAGATTCCGGCGGGGAAAATAGAAAAAGGAGAGGCCCCTGAACTCTGCGCCCGCCGGGAGCTAGAGGAAGAAACGGGTTGGGGAGCTCACTCTTGGAGGTTGATGGCTACTTTTTACTCTACGCCCGGGTTCACCAGCGAGCGAATGCATCTTTTTTTAGCCCGCCAGCTCTACCCAGCTCAGAGGGCGCCCGACCGAGACGAGTTCCTGCAAGCCGAGCAACTCCCCCTGGATCGAGCTCTGGCATTGATCGAACAAGGGGAGATTTGCGATGCCAAGTCGATCTGCGGGCTTTTATGGGTGAGCCGGTGGCTCTCGGGTCAGCGGTGAGGGAAAAGGGGGTCCAAAAGGATATTATTCCCTTGGAGCCGTGCCTTGACCATGTGAAGGGTGACGGTGAAAGGAGGGGCGGATACACCCGCGATGCTCAGCCTTAGGGGTGCGAAACGGTACGCCACCACCACTGCCGAGGTGCAGCCCTGGTTACCAGCTTGCACTTCTCCTAGGAGAGTGCCGCATACCACTACGCTGCCGCTGGCCGTTACTCGAGCTCCTGGATGCACATCGCCCAGGATTACGAGATTGGTGTCGCTCAATATCTCCTGCCCCGCCCGTAGGTGTCCCCGGTGCAGATGAGCGTTGCCCAGATCGGCGGTCATGGATGGGGGGAAGGCGGAGGTGGGGGAAGAGGCGGGTGAACGGCATCCCCCGTACACCAGCCCATACTGGGAAGCCAGTTCTACCAGCTCTCGCTCTTGTTCGACCGGAAGTTCCCGTCTAGGGTGAAGGAGAAAGCGAGCTCCTTGAAAAAAATCGCGGGCGCTGTCCAAATGGCGCTTTAGACCCTGTTTCCAGTCTTCAAAATCGCAGCCAGGGTCTAGAAAAATCACCAAGCCTTCGCGGGTTCCTTTGATGCTGATGCTGGAGCGTGCCATGATCCCCCTGCTTTAGCCTTTTTTCTTGCGGTTAAGATCAGAATTCGCCGTCTCGAGTTTTTTTCCTGCCAGAAAGCGGAGATTATCGAATCGACTCCGCGGTGGTACTGGAAAGGAGTCGAGCGGGGTAAATTATTAATGCCGGAGCGGGCATATTGGGGACGTAAAGGAGAGGTGAACTTTGCCAGAATGGCGTAAAGATTCTGTTGTCGATCGTTGGGTGGCGGTGAGCACCGAAAGGGCCAAGCGTCCCACGGATTATCGCCCTCCTCTGGAGCGAAAGAAAGCCGAGCGCTGCCCTCTTTGTGTGGGGCACGAAAGCGATACCCCACCCGAGGTTATGTCCTTCCGCAATCCGGGGTCCTTTCCTGATCAACCTGGCTGGTGGGTGCGAGTAGTGCCTAACAAATTTCCGGCTTGCCGCGTGGAGGAAGAAAACGTGGTGCGCGGTGTCGGGCCTTACTACTGGCGTTGCGGGGTAGGGGCGCACGAGGTAATTGTCGAGACTCCGGAACACGTGGATAACCTGGTGGATCAGAGCGAGCGCCAAGTGGCCGAGGTCATCTGGGCCTGGCGCGCCCGCCTGCTAGATTTGCGGCGGGATCCGCGCTTTCACTATATCCAAATTTTTAAAAACAAGGGTTCGGTTGCGGGAGCCTCGCTGGAGCACGCTCACTCCCAATTGGTGGCTCTCCCCATGGTGCCGGCTGAAATCCAGGCAGAGCTCGCCGGGGCCCGACGCTACCGGGAAGAGAAGGGCAGGTGCGTTTTTTGCGATCTTTGGAGTTATGAACTCCAGGTGGGCGAGCGCGTGGTGGAGGAAAACAGCGAGTTTTTGGCCTTCGTACCTTACGCGGCTCGCTTTCCTTTCGAGATGTGGCTGGTACCCAAGCGTCACGAACCCGATTTTGGGACCATTGGAGAACAGGAGGTGCGTGCTTTGGCCTCCATACTCCGGAGTTGCCTGCGTCGCTTGGCGCAGACGGTTTTTGACCCCCCGTATAATCTGCTTCTCCACACCGCTCCGGTTAATGTGCTGGAGCCAGTGGATTATCATTGGCACATAGAGATTCTACCCCGTCTCACCATTATGGCCGGTTTTGAACTCGGCACCGGCTACTATATTAATCCCACTCCGCCAGAAATGGCGGCAGCGGCTTTGCGGGAAGCCACTGCGGAGGAAAGGAAGGTGAGCCCGTTTGTTTGATCGTGCCTTAAAGATTCTTTTCGTGGCTTCGGAAGCCGTTCCCTTTGCTAAGGTGGGGGGTCTGGCCGATGTGGTTGGCTCCTTGCCCAAAGCGTTAGCCGTGGGTCCGGACGAACGTCACAACGATGTGCGCTTACTGTTGCCCCATTACAAAAACATCGATGAGACCGAGTACCTCATGGATTTTCCCGTTCCGCTAGATCAACGATTGGAAACCTGCGTTTTGCGCCAAGGGAAACTGGAAGCTCACTGGCGGGGGGAGCATCGCTCTCTCCCGGTCTATTTTGTAAGTAATTACCACTATTTCTGGCGTGACGGAATTTACGCTTTTCCCGATGACGCGGAGCGTTTTGCCTTCTTCTGCTGGGCGGCATTGGAGCTTTTGCCTCGTCTCAACTGGCAACCGGACATTATTCATTGCCACGATTGGCAGACCGCTCCCTTACCGCTGCTGCTGCGAACGCATTACCGCGCGCATCCTTTTTACCGGGACATCGCTACGGTGTTTACCATTCACAATCTCCAATACCAGGGTAATTTCCCCTGGGAAACTATTAGCCTATTTCGGCTAGGAGACGAGTATTACCATCCTGAGGCGCTTGAGTTCTACGGCCAATTCAGCTTCATGAAGGCGGGATTGCTTTACGCCGATATGATCAGCACGGTGAGCCGCACCTATGCGCGGGAGATCCAGACCCCAGCTTACGGGGAGCGGCTAGACGGGGTCTTGCGCCGTCGCGCGCGCGACCTTTACGGCATTGTCAACGGGATCAACTACCACGAGTTCAACCCTAAGATTGACCCGCGCTTGCATCGCAACTACGGACTGGACAATCTGGAAGATAAGCGGGAGAATAAATACGCCTTACAACGGGAGATGGGTCTCCCAGTTAAGGAGGTACCGCTTTTAGGGATTGTTTCTCGCCTGGTGGCGCAGAAAGGGCTGGATCTGGTAGCGGAGGTAGCGGGAGAGCTAATGCATCTGGAAGTGCAGCTAGTGGTTCTCGGAACCGGTGACGAATATTACCACCGGCTCTTTCAGGAGTTGCAGCGACGTTACCCGCAAAAGGTGGGGCTTTACTTGGGCTTCAACCCAGTTCTAGCCCAGCGCATTTACGCTGGAGCCGATATTTTCCTCATGCCTTCTCGCTTTGAGCCCTGCGGTCTGGGTCAGCTTATTGCTATGCGCTACGGTGCCATCCCCGTGGTGCGGGCTACCGGAGGGCTAGCTGACACCGTTCAGGAATTCGATCCGGCCACTCTATCGGGTAACGGCTTCGTCTTTCGTGAGTACCACGCCCGCGAGTTTTACCGGGCCATCGCCCGGGCGCTGAAACTTTACCGTGACCATCCGGATTCCTGGCAGCGTTTGGTGCGTAACGCTATGTCCTGCGATTTTTCTTGGGCTCGCTCGGCGGCCGAGTACCTGCAGCTTTACCTGGAAGCTCTTAGCCGGCGCCTGGCCGAGGTGCGCATCGCTTAGTGGCTTTGCTCGTTGGCGCGCGCTTAAAGCCTAAGTATTCTCCTGGTCGGGAGCCCAGCTGATGCCTATCACCTCCAGCCGCCCACTGGAGGAAAGGCCCACCTTGATTTCGCGTAGGGGAGTGGTGAGCTCGGTTACCTGTTTGCCGGCTTGGATGATAACTCCGGGATAAGCTTTTTTCAGCTTGATTCGGTGGGGGGCGGGAGCAACGATTACGGTTTTCACTCCCAAGTCGGAGCCAGCCACATTGATGGCTATCTCTTCCTGAGCTTCGGCCCTCCCGCCGCGCAGAATCCCTTCGACTCGGACCTTGCCCCCGGCGCGCAGGATGGAGTTGTAAGCTCCCTGGCCGGTGACTAGGATGTCGCCAGTGGCTTCCAGTACGCTGTTGAGTGCGTAGCGGATCACTATGCGCGCTTTGCCTCCCGTTAAATATTTCTCCAATTCTTCCCGGCCTAGATGCAATTGCTGCATTCCTTCCTCTAACTCCCGCAGTTGATCTGGCGGGGAAAAGCGGATGGCGTTTAAGGCCCGCTGCACTTCTTGCAGGCCCGACAACAGGGGAGAGGGGAGTTCACTTTTCTGGCGCTGGGCGGCTTCAACTTGTTTGCTTATTTCTCTGAGAATTTGGAGGAGGCGAGAATATTTGCGCTCCAGCAGGAGCAAGAAGGCGGTGCCCGCCTTCAAAGGGCGTTTCTGAGAAGCGGCGTGCCGTTGCAGGTCAGCGGTGGCCTCCATAGCTTCTCGCAGTAAGGCCCCGAATTCCTGAAGCGACGAGAGGAGTTGAGCGTAGACCACTACTGCCCCACCGGCACGTACGGTGCTGGCTATGACGTTGCCGATAGTGACATCCCCTCTAGCTTCGATGAGAGCGCTGGCCACTTCCCCCTCCACCCATACGCTGCCACCGGCTCGGACTTCCATGCTTTCGGCCACATTGCCGCTAACTTTAACGTTGCCAGCGAATTTAACGTTGCCGGTGCCCATGTCCACATTGCCCTGGATTTTCAGCAGGGGCTCCACGGCGAAGTAGTGACGGTTGCCGCGCTGCCGATAAACAGGCTTGCCGTCGATGGTCGCTAACACGCTCAAGCCGTCGGGGGCTAGCTGCGCTCCCGGTCCCGCTTCGAGTATGGCCTCTTTAGGGGGGCGGGGGGGAAGGGGTTGGCCGTCTACTCCCCACCCAGGCTGGCCCGGTACGGCTGGTTTTTTTATTCCCAACACACAGCCAGCAGCTACGGAGGGGAAGCGTTGCAGTTCGCGATAGTCCACCCGGCCATTCTCCGTGACCACCGGTCGTCCCACTTCTCGGGGACAGCAGCTGGCCTCCACCTCCTCGTCCTGGGGGGGAGTGGGTGGCTGTCCGGTAGCGATGAGAAAACGTCCTTCCTGGGGCTGGCGGTAGAGTTCGTCGATCACCTCCAAGAGTAGGCCCCGCTGCACGCCTTTTTCGGCCAGCAGGCGCAGCAACTCTTCCTTGCTTACAGGAAAGAATTTTTCTTCTCGATCCTGGGGCTGTAGCACCACACGCGGTCGCGGCGGGAGGTCAGGGAGGAAGGGGATTAGGCGGCGGCCTAGCTGCACTTCCAGCCAGGCTTGCAATTTATCCGCTGTTATCAGCACCTGAACTTTGCCCGGCTCCTCCCGAGCCGGGGGAAGGACGATTTCCACATGGTCTTCGGGGCGGATTTCCACCGGCTCCTGGAACTCCTCCCCGTTCACTCGGAGCTTCACTCCTTCCCCGGGGATAACCAGTGCTGGGGCTGACGCTGAGCCATGCACGTGAAGGCGTCCATCTTTAAGGTAAGCCTGTCCTGTCACCTGTCCTTCTCTGGCCATGCTCTAGCTCCTCGCGGTGTCATTTTTGCGAAAATTCGACATTAAGCGCCCTTTTCCTCCCTCGCCGAGGTCATAGGACGGTTGTCAAGGGAATAAATGTATTACGGAGGTGGCTTCCATGGCCGTGGCAGAGTTGGAAAGGGTGCTGGCAGATTTAATTTCCTGGGCACGGGCTGAAGGGCTGGATTTCTCCCCTGTGCGCGTGCAGCTTTGCTCCACTCGGTCACTGGCTGCCCTGGGAGCTTATGGGGTCCCGGAGCGTTTTTCTCATTGGAGTTGGGGCAAGGCTTACCAGCGTCTGCTTTGGCGTTGTCGCCTGGGGCTCAGTCGGATCTACGAGTTGGTGATTAATAATGATCCCTGTTACGTCTTTATTCAGGAAAGGAGAGGAATCCTGGAGTACCGCTTGATTTTAGCGCACGTGCTCGCTCACGGAGATTTTTTCCGCCACAATTTTCGTTTCCGCCAGCTGCCCGCCGATATGCTTCAGCGGATGCGGGGGCACTCCCTTCGTATGAGCTATTTTATCGAGCTTCACGGTAGGGAAAGGGTGGAAGAGTTTCTGGAAGCAGCGCTGTCTTTGCAAGAGCAGGTGGACCCTGACTCCACGCAGGGGGAGTGCAAAGATCTATTGCTTTTTCTGCAGCAACGCGCCCCAGATCTGGAGGAGTGGGAGCGAGAAGTGCTGGAAATAGTGCGCCAGGAAAGTCTCTACTTCTGGCCTCAATTGGCCACCAAGATTCTCAACGAGGGCTGGGCCACTTATTGGCATACGCGCTTGATGCGGCAATTGCCTCTCACCTGGGGCGAAGCAGTGGAATTGGCCCGCTGGCAAGCCCGCCTATTGTCTCCTTATTCCCACAGTATTAATCCCTACTTGCTAGGGCTACGGCTACTAGAAGACATCGAGCGCCGCTACGGTCGTGAAAAGATCTTCGCGGTGCGGGAAAGTGAGGACGACGTGTCCCTGGTGCGGAACTACCTAACTCCCGGCTTGGTGCGGGCTTTAGATCTTAAACTCTGCCGATGTCGAGGTGAAAATCGGGAGTTGGTAACCAGCGAGCCTGAAAAAGTAAAGGAAGCTTTATTGCAACGCTTGATCTACTGTGGCTCCCCTTACATCAGGGTGAAGGATGGTGATTACCGGGGAAAGGGCGAGCTCTATCTGCAGCACATTTTTGATGGCCGGGAACTCGACCTTTCCCATCTGGAGCGCGCCCTTTCCCACGTTTATTTTATTTGGCGCCGTCCGGTTCACCTAGAAACGGTGTTGGGGCGGCAGCGGGTGCTTTTTTGCTGTGAAGGAAAACAGGTTAGCCGTCGGCTAGTGACCTGTAAGGCGGATAGAAGCGCGACGTGCCAACCAGCGGGCCAGGAAATTGAAAAGTAAAACGATAATCACCAGAACCGCCGAGGAGCCATCGGCTACCCGGCGAACATCGGGAATAATGGATTCGGAATTTACCTTCCAGATATGTACCGACAGGGTTTCTCCCGGGCGCAGGGGGTTCCAAGGACAGGTGGGACTGGTAATGTCCCATTGGTGGAAATCCAGTCTAGGAGTAGTTAGACCAGCGGTGAAAAGCAGGGCGGCAGCTTCTCCCATGATCCGTCCAGAAGCTAGAATGATGCCGGTTAATAGCCCTGGTAGGGCGGAAGGCAAAACCACCTTGTAAATGGTCTGCCATTTGCTAGCTCCCAGGCTGAGACTGGCTTCCCGTAAATCGTGAGGGACGTTGTTGAAGGCTTCTTCGGTAATACGGACCACCAGTGGCAGGTTAAGGATGGTGAGGGCCAGTGCTCCGGCTAAGAGGGAGTAACCCAGTCCAAGTGTGGTGACGAAGAACAACAAACCGAAAAGTCCCACTACGATGGAGGGGAGCGAGGCCAGGGTCTCGATGCTCAGACGTATGGAGCGGGTGAGCTGGGTTTCTTTGGCGTACTCGGACAGATAGATGCCAGCCAAAATCCCCAAAGGGCCGACCATTAGCAGGGCCAAAAAAAGGAGGTAGAAGGAGTTGAAGATATTAGGGCCTATCCCGCCGCCGGCCCGGATGGTAGCTGGCTCACCGGTAAGAAATTTCCAATCGATGACCCGCAGGCCGTAGTACATGATGTAACCCAAGAGCGAAACCAGCACCGCTACTACCACAGCAGCTCCCAGCCAGAAGAGCAGAGTGGCCAGTCGATTTTTTAAATGGGCGTTGATCATTTGGCTACCCCCCATTTACCTACGAAGCGCACCAGAATAATAAACAAGAAAGAGGTGATCAGCAAAATTAGCCCCATGAACCATAAAGCGTCGCTCCAGAGCGAGCCTTGGACGGTATTCCCCATATACATCGTTATACCGCTGGTGAGGGTGATGATGGGGATGAGAAACGATGTGGGGAGGTTGGGAATGTTACCTATCACCATCTGTACCGCCAAAGCTTCTCCGAAGGCACGGGCCAGAGCCAAAACCACGCCGGTGAGAATGCCAGTTCTCGCTGCTGGGATCAGAACCAGCCGTATCATTTGCCAGCGGGTGGCCCCCAGGGCATAAGCTGTCTCACGTAGGATGTGCGAGAGGGCGCGCAGAGAGTCAGTGGACACGCTGGCGATAGTGGGAAGAATCATCACCGCAAGTACCAGCACTCCGGCCAGCAGACTAAAGCCGGTACCCCCTAGGTAGTGACGGATGAAAGGTACCAGCACGCTCAATCCCACGTAACCGTAGACCACTGAAGGGATGCCGGCCAAAAGCTCTATCACTGGCTGTAGCACTCTTTGCCCTACCTGTGGGGCTATTTCGGAAATAAAGACCGCCACCGCTATACCGAACGGTGTGGCCAGCAACGCCGAAAGCACGGAGACCACTATGGAACCGTATAAAAAGTTGAGGATACCCACCTGGGGACCGCCTTCCGATAAAGGGCGTTCCGGGTGCCAGGCGGTGCTGAATACGTTACTCAAAGGAACTTTGTGAACGAAGAATAAGGACAAGCCCTTCCAAGTTAAGAAAGCGATAATAGCCAAGGTAGTAATGACGGTAAGGGCAGCTGCGGGATAAGTGAGCCCGTATCCTAGCACTTCGCGCTTGAAGCCGGAATGAAGTCTAGCTATAGCTTGCTTCCTCCTTTCACCAGGTGGATTCAATGAAAATGAAGCGGGGGTAGGTCTTGCTCGCGTAATGCCTCCCCCGCTTCCCTTCCGAAAGGTTAGTTAAGGCTTGTACTCCACCTTCATCGACGTTATGGGGAAGTAATGCAATTTCTTAACGGTTGTCTCCTGAAATTCTTTGCTCAGAACAAAATCGATAAAGGCTTTGGTTACCTGGTTGGGCTCACCCTTGGTGTAGTAGTGTCCGTAAGACCAGAAGGTATACTTGCCCTCGGAGATGTCTTTTTCGTCGGGAGCGGCACCGTCTATCTTTAGAGCTTTAACCTTGCTGTCGAGGTAACCTACTCCCAGATAGCTGATGGCTCCCGGCGTTTCGTTCACCATTTTGTGAATGGCGCCACTGGAATCGGATTCAGCCACTCCTTTGCCGGGTTCCTTACCATCCATGACGCGCTTGATGAAGGTGGCCCGAGTTCCCGAACCCTGGGGCCGATTGATAACGGCTATTTTGAGATCGGGTCCGCCCACTTCTTTCCAGTTAGTGATTTTGCCGGTAAAGATGTCCTGAATTTGCTGTTTGGTAAGGTTGTCCACGCCCTTGACATCAGGGTTGACTACCACAGCGAAGGCCTGCACGCAGATTTTGTGGTCTTTAAGAGCAGCCGCGTCAATACCCGACTTTTCCTGCGCGAAGATATCGGAAGCGCCAATGTCACACGCCCCTTGGCTGACTTGGCTCAGACCTGTGCCGCTACCGCCGCCCTGGACAGTGACCTGCACCTCCGGGTTTTTAGCCATAAACTGCTTGGCAGCTTCTTCCGAAAGCGGCATCAACGCTGTGGAACCTACAATGGTTATGGTGCCTTTTAGCGCGGTCGGCGTAGCCGTACCCGGGGTGGTGCCACTAGGTTGTTTGCCTCCGCAACCAGCTACCGCGGCCACGAGGAGACCCAAAACGGAAACCAATGCCCACCATTTTTTCATCGACTACAATTCCCCTCCTTAAGGCTTTTTAAACGGGTTTGGCCCTGCTTTTCTGCTGTACTTCAGAAGTTCAGGCCGGATTTCCTTCCCTCCCTCCTGCCGCATTGTGTTTGCACATCGTGGTCATTGTACTATAGCTTTGTTAAGTTTAGGTTAAACCAGAGTTAATTTAATATACTTCTCGCTTCCGGCGCTGCGGCAGCAACCTTTAGCTGGAAAATCGAGGCTGACGACTCAAGTTTACTCCGATGATTTCCGAAAATCATGTTAAGCGTGTAGGGGAGCGAAGATCTATTAGCGGGGGTCGAAGCTTTTGAAGTCCAGCGAACGTCTAATAGCTTGGCTCAAACAGGTTCCTTTGCTCGAACTTTTGCCTAATGGCTCGCTGGCTCAATTGAGCCAGCGATTCCAGGTGGTGAACATTAAGAAAGGGGAATCCCTGCCTCTTAAAGGCGGGGTGATTATTTTGCAGGGCAGGGGTGTGATTTCTTACCCAGATCGCACCACCATCGGCGGGCCTGGAACGGCCGTGGGGCTGCTTTCACTTTTGGGTGTGGAGGTAAAGGGTTCGCTCCGTGCTCTGGAAGATACGGCGGTGCTAATCATTGGGGAGCAGAATTTACGCGCTTTGCTACTGTCTCACCCCGAAATAGGCGTGGACTTGCTTTACAGCTTGGCCGCGGCGTTGGAGCAACGAGGGGTTTCTCTGGACCGGGTGGTGCCTCCGGCTTCAGAACCTAGAGTAGAATCTAAAGAGGATAGGCCACCAGAACCGGCGTCCGCTTCCGAGCGCGACGAACCCTTTTACTACAAAGATTTCACCTGCCCTTTCTGCCAGGCTTCTTTTCCCTCTTTGGCGCTGAAGTCTCGCTTCCTCCGGGTGGCCAAGATCGATGCCGACTTTTTGCCTTACTATGAGGGTGATTTCAACCCGCTCTTTTACGAGGTGCTGGTTTGCCCCCATTGCGGTTTTGCTTTTACTGAGGAAATTAGAGAGATTAAACCGCGCTTCCGCTCCCAGGTCGAGGATTGCTTGCGTGACCTCCCTGTTGCCGGCAGAGATTACGGTGGGCAGCGTGACTGGGAGACGGCTTTAGAAGCTTTTTACCGCCTTTCCCGCTGCGCGAAAGCTTCTGGAGTGAGGAAAAGTCTGTTGGGCAAGATTTATCTGAAGATAGCCTGGCTTTATCGTTTAGCCGAGAAGGAAGAGGAGAAGGAGTTTTTAGAGAAAGCTAGAAATTCTCTGCGAGAAGCCTTTGAGGAAGAGCGTATGGGAGGAGCGGAAGCCGAGCTCAACCTCATGTACCTTCTGGGAGAACTTAGCTTTCGCCTTGGAGACCGTGATCAGGCAGCGCGATGGTGGGGAATGGTCTTACACCATCCTCAACGGAACGCCCAACCCCGCATTCTGCAGCGCACGCGCGAGCGCTGGTACGAGCTCAGAAAGGAAGGGGAGCTTGTCCGAGAGGACACTTGAATGCTGTCTAAAACTCCTGGAGTTGATCTCGGCGCGTCGACTCGATGCTCAGCGCATGGCCATTTTCCTGGCTTCTCTGGTGGAATCCGGTGCGGCAACAGCGGGTCGGGCGGTGCGAGAAGATACAGATGAAGAACTCTGGTTTCCTTGCTCCCTCTCGGCCGAGGGGGGATAAGCAGCGACTTCTACTTGCAGGACCTGGAAGGAGATCGCGGCTGGCAGGTGAGCCTTTTCTGGAAGGAGGGAGCTCCGCGAGCCCAAGAAACGCTAAGGAAATTGATATGGCGCTTTCAGGGCTTACGGCAGCGCGAAAGCAGGTGCCGGCGGATAGCGTGGCGGGGAGCGGCCTGGCGCAAGTTGCTGGGAGTCTTGCTCTTATTGGCCGAGCACTTGGAGACGAGACAGGTGTTGGTTTACGCGGCGCGTTGGAGCGCTCGTTTGGTGGAAGCCGATTATTCTTTTATCCGCCTTTATAATCCGAGCACGGGGAGGCTCGATTTGGTTGCGGCCTGGGGAGTGGAGCCTTCCAGCTTACCTAGGGAAGTGGCTGAGTTGCCAGTGGAAGAAACACCGGTAGGCCAAGCCTTCCGGGAAGGACGGCCGGTGGTTTGGGTTCCGTCTGCGACCAAATTCACTTTTTCTTACCTCTACCGCATGGGCATCAAGAGCGGAATAATCCTCCCTATTAAGTTCCGAAGTGAAGTTCTGGGCACCATTTCCGTTTACAACGGAAGCGAGCGGTCTTGGCAGCAGGAGGAAGTGGAACTTCTTCGGGCCTTTGGTATAAGCGCTGGCCTGGCCGTGCGTCGAACCCTCACTGTGCAGCGGCGGGAAGAACTCTACCGCCATCTCCTAGAAGCGCTGAGTCTGGCTTTTGAAGCTCGAGATCCTTACACTTTGGGCCACTCCTGGAGGGTGGCAGTGCTGGCTCGGAGAATAGCATTGGATATGGGCTTACCCCGGGATCTGGCGGACAAAGCTTACCTAACGGGGTTGGTGCACGATATAGGAAAGATAGCGGTACGAGATAGTGTGCTAACTAAGCCGGGTCCGCTTAATGCGGAGGAGTGGGAAGAGATTAAGAAGCACCCGGTGGTGGGGGCTGAGATTCTGGCCCGGGTGGGTATGGAAGAAGATATCGTATTAGCTGTGCGTCATCACCACGAGGATATAAGTGGCAGTGGTTACCCAGCGGGTCTGAAAGGTGGGGAGATTCCCGTGCTGGCCCGCGTCATCCGGGTTGCTGATACTTACGACGCTTTGACTTCTAGGCGCCCTTACCGCGAGGCTTGGGCTCACGAGGCTGCGCTGCGTGAGATTAGGCGGCAAGTGCCCGGGCAACTGGATGCGAAGGTGGTTCAGACGCTTGTACGGATACCGAAAGAGCATATTAAGGAATTATTTTCCAAAGTGGGGGGGGGGGGGGGTAAATTTTACTTTGGTTGTAGATAATGGAATGCCGGTTTGGTACCGGAAGTTCGCGCTAGGCGTGTAAACGAGTTGCAGGTTGCCAAGGGAGGTGACGATCGATATAATAAGACCAATCTGGGCTGTTAGGACCCCTCGCTGGATCCGATTGGTGGTGATGGGGGGGACCGGCAAGGGGGGAGGTGAAAGAATGTCCATGGTGTTAACCAAGGCTCTGGAGTTGGGAGCTGCCCTAAGTGAATGCGACGAACTGCAGGCGGTAAAAGAGGCTGAGCAGGCCATGCTGGAAGACTCGAGCGCGCGGGCGCTGATTGAAGAGTTTCAAAACTGCCGCCAGGAGATAGAGTGGGCCAAGATGCAAGGTATGGACCCTACGCCTGAGCAGGAAGCAGCTTTCCGCTCGGTGCGCGAGCGCATGGGAGAGAATGCCTATATCTCCCGTTTTCTGGAGGCACAGGATCGCTTCGAGAAGGTGCTCCAGCAGGTAAACCAGATCATCAGCCACGCCCTTTATGGCGGTGGCTGCGAAGGCGGTTGCGCTGGCTGCAGCGGTTGTGAAGACTAGTGATCCTCCATTCAAGAGGGGGAAAAGGGAACTCCCGTCTAGAAGGCGGGAGTTTTTGCTTATTCTGGGCAGGAATTTGGCCGAATGGTGTCGAAAAGCGCAGCAGGTGGTTACTGCGATGCGTGGGCGGCGCTGGTTTTTCGTTTTTTTGCTCTGGGGGGTTACGGGTACCGGGGTAGGGCTGCTGGTCAGCACGGTGAGGAATCTAAGCCAAGATTTAGTAGCCGAGCTCCTGTTATTGCTCTTGATATGGTTGGTGGCCGATTTTCTGGCAGTACCCATAGGCGGGGGGAAACTCACCGCCACCTGGTCCCTCTTGCTGGCTTCTTTTTTGAAGGGAGGAGTTCCAGCCGCTTTGTGGCTGGGGGGATTGGCCACCTTCCTGGCCCATCGTTTAACCAGTGAGGACAGCTGGCGCACTAGCCTTTTCAATGCGGGCCAGGTGGTGGTGGCTAGTTATGCTGCTGCTTGCGTCTTTCACTGGTTGGATGGCAAACGCTCCTTTCCCGATGTTCACTTGCTTCCTGCAGCGCTATCTTTCGCTTTGGTCTACTTTTTGCTCAACCACTTGCTGGTGCGCCTGTACTACTGGGGACGACCCCGGCTAGTCCCCGTTCCTTGGCAAGAAAATTTAAAATGGGACGCTTTTTCTTACCTCTTCACCTTGCCCATCGGCTACCTGATGGCGGTGTTGTGGTTCCGGGTGGGGTTCGGGTTGGTGCCTCTAGTTTTTCTAGCGGTTCTATGCTTTCAGTTCTTGCTCCGCTGGTGCTTGGGTTACCGCCTGGAGAGTCAAAGTTTTGCTTTGATGCAGCGGCTTACAAGTGAGTTACGGGATAAAGATTCGGTGGAGGAAGCGTGTCACGCGGTTCTTCAGCTATTGCAGCGATTCCTCTCCTTCCGCACCGGAGCCGTATGGCTGCGCTGGCAGAGGCAAGGACCTTTTGTCTGGCTTGCCGGCGTGGGGCCTTGGAGCTCATTGGGACAAGGCATTCGCTTTCGGCCGGGTGAGGGATGGCTTGGAGAAGTGGTGGCTAACGGTGAGCCAGTGGTAGTAAGCGACACAGGTACCGATCCTCGCCTGCGGGGCGAAGAGGATTTTTTTCGCGCCGAGCGCGTGGTCGTGGGCTGGCCTCTGCTGGTGGATAAGGAACCGGTAGGAGTACTTTTCCTAGGTGGGAAAAGCACCACTTTTCTTTCCCCGTTAGCCTTTGCATTGCTGGTGCAGGTTACTGATCACTTAGCCTTATATTTGGCCCAATGGGTGTGGCGTCATAGGTGGCATTGTTTTCGGCAGCGCGACCCTTTACTGCCAGACGTGTGGAGTCGCCCTGCTTTTTTGCAACGCTGGCGGGAAGAGTGCCAGCAGGCGCTAGATAATCATGAGCCTTTAGCTCTCTTGCTAGTAGACGTAGATGGCCTGCGTTCGTTAAACTGTCGTTACGGACCCATGGTGGGGGACGCGGTTTTGTTCGCTTTGTGCCAATTGCTGATGCATTTGTCGGGCTTGGGCAGGATGGTGGCTCGCTACGGCGGGGATTGCTTTGCTATCTTGCTGCCGGGAGCGGCAGAGAAGGTGGCTCAGGAGTTAGCGGAGAAAATAAGACAAGAAGTAGAAAACCGCAGCTTCACCGTACGGGGAAGTCACTCGCCTTTGCACCTGCGGGTCAGCGTGGCGGTGACTATTTTCCCTGCCGATGCGGGCGATTTTGCCACTGCGCTACAGAAGGCGGAAAAGGCGCTGGCGGAAGCGAAAGCGCGAGGAGGCAACCAGGTGGTGATGGCGGCCGGTGTTAGGGGGGTGAAGTTCTTTAGGCGCGAAGATTAAGGAATGGTGGTTCAATCTACATCGGGGTATATTGGATCTGCTCTTTCCCCTCTCGGGCTGTTGCCTTTGCGGGGAGGAGAGCGAGGAGGGTTCTTTATGCTCTACGTGCCAGGATTTTTTGCGGCGGGCAGCTACGCTCAGTTTCTGCCCCCGCTGCGGGCGCTTCGGACGGGGAGAGACTTGCTCCGACTGCTGGATTTCACCCCCCTCTTTCATTCTCTGCCGCGCTCTAGGTCCTTACGAAGGTCCGCTGCAACGGGCAGTTCACCGCTTGAAGTATGGGGGGAAGCGAGAGGGAGTGGAGTATCTAGGTCGTCTCTTGGCCGAGTTGGTGGCAGGGAACGCAGCCTACGCCGGGGTCCAAGTGGTGGTGCCTGTGCCCACTACATTGCAGCGGCGCAAGGAGAGGGGTTTCGATCAAGCCGAGTTGCTGGCCAAGGAGCTGGCGCGGGAGTTGGGATTGCCGCTGGACTGTTGTCTGGAGAAAACCGGCTCGGTTCCCCAAACCGGTTTGTCCCGCGCGGAACGGCGGAGAATCTCGCGTAGTTCTTTCCGCCTTCGTTCCGCCATTCGTTTCCCGGGCAGCGCGGTGCTGCTGGTGGACGATGTGCTCACCACCGGTAGCTCGTTGGCCGCAGCTTCCCGAGTTCTGCTCGCTGGCGGCGCTGCCGAAGTGTCGGGGGTGGTGTTGGCGGCGGCTCGGATTATTGACGATTGATTTTCGCTCTGGAGTTTGCTATCGGATAGGCTATAACTTTGCAAGTGAGGTGGGTAGATTGAATCTTACAGTGAGAGGCAAGAACATCGAGGTTACCGAGGCATTGCGCCAATACGTGGAGAAGCGTTTAAGTAAGCTGGAGCGCTTTGCCAATCATTTGGACGAGGCCCAGGTAGTTCTATCGCTGGAGCGGGGACAACATCGGGTAGAGGTCACCATGAATATGAACGGGATGATTCTCCGAGGTGAGGAAGCCACTCACGATATGTACGCGGCCGTTGACCTGGTGGTGGAGAAGCTAGAGCGTCAGATCGAGCGCTATAAGGGTCGGATTCTCCGGCGCCGGGGCGAAAGCGCTACTCCGTTGGCCCCTCCTCTGCCGAGTTCTCCTGAAAAAGAGGAGGAGTTCAAAGTGGTCCGGGTCAAGCGCTTCACTTGGAAGCCCATGAGCGTCAAGGAAGCGATTTTGCAGATGAACCTTCTGGGCCATAGCTTTTTCGTTTTTACCAATGCGGATACCGATCAGGTTAATGTGGTTTACCGGCGCCATGACGGGCATTACGGGCTGATCGAGCCAGAGAGCTAATGGGGAGGCGGCGATGGCAGGAAAATTACCGGCGGCTCAGAGAGCGTCTTGTGAGGAGTTGCTGCGCCAGCTACCTGGAGTGATCTGCGTGCAGGTATTGCTTACTCCGGAGGAGGAGATAGAAACGATCCAGCTGCTGGCGGCTTCCACGGTTGACCAAGCCCGGCTGCGCGAGGAAGTGAGAGAAGTCCTGGAGCGCGTTTACAGCGTGGCAGTGGAGCCAGAGAAGATTAACATCGATTTCTTGCCCGTATCTACTGCTGAGGAAGGGACATCTGCTGCTTCAGCTGAGCGCCGCTTTTTGCTGGTGGGCTTGCAGCTCAACTTGGAAAGCTACCGCATGGAGGTTCAAGTTAAGATCCGAGAGGGAGAAAAACTACTGTTGGGAAAGGCCTCAGGGCCGGCGCATGAACATAGTCGCCGTCGTTTGGTGGCGCAGGCCACGCTAGCGGCTCTGCAACAGACCTTGCCGGCGGAGTATTCTTTGCTGCTCGGGGATCTGAGCTCGGTAGCTTTGGGGGGGAGAAAGGTGGCCTTGGTAGGGGCGATTCTTTCCTCCCCTTGGGGGGAAGAATTTCTGGTGGGAAGCGCTCTGGAGGAAGGTAGGGAACTAGAAGGAGTGGTCCGCGCTGTTCTGGACGCAGTGGATCGGCGGTTAGGGGCGCTTTAGATTCACCAAACCCTTTTTCCCAGGACCTTGCTGCCATAGATGCATTCTCCTCCTCGGTTGCTGGGCGAGGGAGCTCAGGTAGGAGCAGGGGCTGGGAGTGTCCCCGCCGGCGGCTTGCTTGGAGCCTTGCTATTAAGCTAGGTTGTCGGTTCTCTCACCACCGCCTGAAAATTTTAAGTTCAATTCCCTTTAGGAGCACCACTGGCTAAATCTTGAGGCGCACGGCGGGGACGCTCGGTTGAAGCTGATCCTCTCCAGGTGGTACAATGAAGGTTGGTCTCGAGGGCTGGGAGGCCATGGAGGGGGAAATGAATTATGTTTAAGCTTTTGGTAAGCCTTTTGGACGATAACGCGCGGGATATTAAGCGCCTGCAGCGTACCGTGGCTTTTATCAACGAATTGGAACCGCAAATGGAGCGGTTAAAGGATGAGGAATTAGCAGCCAAGACAGGGGAATTTAAAGAGCGCTTAGCGAAAGGAGCTACCCTGAACGACCTTTTACCCGAAGCTTTCGCTGTGGTGCGCGAAGCCTCGCGGCGAGTGTTAGGAATGCGCCACTTTGATGTGCAGCTCATGGGCGGCATCGTATTGCACCAGGGGCGCATTGCCGAGATGAAGACCGGCGAGGGTAAAACTCTAGTGGCCACTTTGCCCGCTTACCTAAACGCGTTGACGGGCCGGGGTGTGCACATTGTCACGGTTAACGATTACCTGGCCCGGCGCGACGCCGAGTGGATGGGGCAGGTATACCGTTTTCTGGGTTTGTCGGTAGGGGTGATCGTCCAGGGTTTGGAACCCTCGGAGCGGCGACGGTCCTACCAGTCGGATATCGTTTACGGCACCAACAACGAGTTTGGTTTCGATTATCTGCGGGATAATCTGGCGGTGGACCCCGCGGACATGGTGCAGCGCGAGCTCTACTACGCAATCATCGACGAGGTAGACTCCATCCTGATCGACGAGGCGCGTACGCCTCTCATTATTTCCGGTCCCTCGGCTAAGCCCACCGATCTTTACTATACCTTCGCTCGCATCGCCCCGCGTCTGGTTCCTGAGGTGGATTACACGGTGGACGAAAAGGCGCGCACGGTGGCAGTGACCGAATCGGGCGTGGCGAAGGTGGAGAAGTGGCTCAAGGTGGAAAACTTGTGCGCGGAGGATAACCTCGAGCTCATGCACCATTTGCAACAGGCTCTGAAGGCTCACGCCTTGATGAAGCGGGACCACGATTATGTGGTGAAAGATGGCCAGGTGATTATCGTGGATGAATTTACCGGCCGCTTAATGTACGGCCGACGTTATAGCGACGGTTTGCACCAGGCCATCGAGGCTAAAGAGGGGCTGAAGATAGAGCGAGAATCGCAAACGCTGGCTACGATTACCTTGCAGAACTATTTTCGCATGTACGAGAAGTTGGCCGGCATGACTGGCACCGCGGCTACTGAAGAGGAAGAGTTTCGTAAGATCTATAAGATGGATGTAGTTGTTATTCCCACTCACAAGCCTATGATCCGCCAGGATTTGCCGGATGCGGTTTTCAAGACCGAGGCGGCCAAGTTTCGTGCAGTGGTGGAGGAGATTGCTCGCCGTCACGCCAAGGGCCAGCCGGTGCTGGTAGGTACAACTTCTATAGAGAAGTCCGAGATTTTAAGCCGGATGTTGCAGCGGCGGGGGATTCAGCATAACGTTCTGAACGCCAAGCACCATGAGCGTGAGGCCGAGATAGTGGCTCAGGCTGGCCGGTTGGGAGCGGTAACTATCGCCACCAACATGGCGGGACGCGGTACCGACATCCTCCTAGGCGGCAACCCGGTCTTTCTGGCTAAGGAAGAGATGCGTCGCCGGGGGTATAGCCCGGAGTTGATAGCAGCGGCTACCGAGTACGGTCCTCCCCGCACCCCCGAGGAAGCTGAGGCGCGCCAAGTTTTCCAGGCTGTCTTGGCGGAGAAGGAGCGCGAGGTCGAAGAGGAGCGCCAGCAAGTGGTGGCTTTAGGGGGACTCTTCATCATCGGCACCGAGCGTCACGAAAGCCGCCGTATCGATAACCAGCTTCGGGGCCGCTGCGGGCGGCAAGGCGATCCTGGCGCTACTCAATTTTTCCTTTCCTTAGAGGATGATCTGCTTCGCCTATTTGGCGGTGAGGCGGTGGGGAATTTGGCTACTCGCCTGGGGATGGAGGAGGACGTGCCTATTGAGCATCCCTTGCTGACCCGGGCCATTGAGTCGGCTCAAAAGCGGGTGGAGCAGCGCAACTTCTCTCTACGCAAGCATGTGTTGGAATATGACGATGTGCTGAACCAGCAACGCGAAGTGATTTACTCGCAGCGGCGCCGGGTGTTGCAAGGTGAGGATCTGCGCGAAGTGGTCGAAGACATGATCGAAGAAGTGGTATCCCGCGCGGTCACCGCCTACTGCCCCGAGGGGGTGCATCCGGAAGAATGGGATCTCAACGGACTGGTGGAGTACGCAGCCCAAGTTTTTCTGCCTTCCGGGCTAGATCCCAAGGAGCTGGAGGAGAAACCGCGAGAAGAGTTGCTGGATTTCCTCACCGAGCAAGCTTTGCAATTTTACCGTCGGCGTGAAGAGGAGCTCGGTGCCGAAACTCTGCGGGAAATGGAGCGGTTATTGTTGCTGCGCCTGGTGGACGAGAAATGGATGGATCATTTGGATGCCATGGATCGTCTGCGCGATGGCATTGGGTTACGGGCTTACGGCCAGCGCGACCCGCTGGTGGAGTATAAGTTAGAGAGCTATCAGATGTTCCAGAACATGATCGCTGCTATACAGGAAGATATGGTTCGCTACCTCTTCCGTATTAAGGTGGCCCCAGCGGTGGAGCGGCGAGTGGTGGTGGAAAATCGCTCGGCCGAAGAGCCGGCCTCGCGTACGGTTCGCAAGGAGAAAAAAGTTGGGCGTAACGACCCCTGCCCTTGCGGTAGTGGGAAGAAATATAAAAAGTGCTGCGGTCGGGGGGTGGACTAAACATATGGTTACTGATATGGAGAGGGAGCTCGAGGCACTGGCCGAGCGCCTGAAGTACCTCGAGGACTCTCTTTGACCTGGTCAATAAGCGCCAGCGTTTGCTTTGCTTGGAGAAGGAGATGGGAGCCCCCGGCTTTTGGAGCAACGTGGAGAGAGCTCAGGAGGTGGCTCAAGAGGTGGCAGCCTTGCGTCAGTATCTGGATCGCTTCTGCCGCCTCCGGGAGGGTCACGCGGAGCTCGCCGCCTTGCTGGAGTTGGCCGCGGAGGAGGGAGACACTGAGCTATTAGGAGAGCTGCAGCAAGATATAAGGAAGCTGGCTCAGGAAATCGAAGAACTGGAGATAGAGCTGCTTTTCTCCGGGCCTTACGATGGAGCTAACGCTATTGTTTCTCTCCATGCCGGGGCGGGGGGAACCGATGCCCAGGACTGGGTAGCTATGTTATTGCGTATGTACGCTCGCTGGGCTGAGGCCCACGGCTACCGCTTACGTACTCTGGATCTGCTAACCGGGGAGGAAGCCGGGATCAAGAGCGTCACTTTTGAAGTTATAGGGCCTAGGGCTTACGGGTACCTTAAGGCGGAAAGAGGGGTGCATCGGTTGATCCGCATTTCCCCCTTCGACGCCAGCGGTCGGCGCCACACTTCCTTTGCCTCGGTAGATGTATTGCCGGCGGTGAAGGACGAAGCGGCAGTGGAAATAGACCCGGAAGAACTGCGCATCGACACCTTCCGCTCCAGTGGCGCGGGTGGTCAACACGTTAACAAAACGGAAACGGCGGTCAGAATCACGCATTTGCCTACCGGCATAACCGTTACTTGTCAAAGCGAGCGTTCGCAATCGGCCAATAAAGCGGCGGCGCTGGCCATCTTACGCGCTCATCTGCTCGATCGCAGGCTCAAAGAGCGAGAAAAAGAGTTGGCCGCTTTGCGGGGAGAGGTGCGAGAGATAGCCTGGGGAAGTCAGATTCGCACCTACATTCTTCATCCACAAACGCTGGTCAAAGATCACCGCACCGGCGTGGAGCGTCGAGACGCCCAGGCCGTGCTGGACGGTGATATAGATGCTTTTATCCGTGCTTATCTCCAGATGGAGGCTAGACGACACGCGGAGAGGGCGCGGGTGGCGGGCACCAAATAATGTTTAGAGGGGGGCCTCCTTGAAGGGCGCCAAAAAAGGAGTGATTAGGGACCTGCTGCTGATCCTGTCAGGGTCGATGGTTATGGCCCTGGGCTTGGATCTGTTGCTAGTTCCCAACAAGATTGCTCCTGGGGGCGTCAGCGGCCTGGCTACCGTCCTTCATTATCTTTTGCACTTACCCGTGGGGGCGGTGATGCTGGCCTTGAACGTCCCCATTTTTCTTTGGGGGTTCTGGCGCCTGGGCTGGGGGGTGGGATTTCGCTCGATATTGGGTACCATAGCTTTCTCGGTGGCAGTGGATTTACTGGCTCCCCTGTCTTCGCCTCTCACCAGCGATGCGATGCTAGCCAGCCTTTACGGCGGAGTGGTAGTGGGGTTGGGCTTGGCTTTGGTTTACCGGGGCAAGGGTTCCACCGGAGGCACAGCGCTGGTAGCCGCTATTCTCCGCAGCTACACTGGCGTAAACGTGGGCCAACTCCTTTTTATGGTCGACGGGCTGGTGGTGGCTGCGGCCGGCATAGCCTTCCGTTCCGCTGAACTGGCCATGTATGCTCTGCTTTCTCTCTTCGTTTCTTCCTGGGTTATCGACCTTATTCAAGAGGGTATCAGCGAAACCAAGGCTTTCCTTATAATTTCGGAAAAGCATCCGCTGATCGCCAACGCGGTGCTGCAGGAAATGGATCGCGGGCTTACAATCTGGGAGGGGCGGGGAGGGTTCACTGGCCAGCCTCGCACCCTTTTGTTGGCGGTGGTGGCTCGGTCCGAAGTGGCCCGCTTGAAGGAAACGGTTTACCGCATAGATCCGCGCGCCTTTATGATCCTGGCCGATGTACACGAGGTCATCGGGGAAGGCTTTAAGACTCTGGATCGCAAAATCTAGTCAGGAGGAGTTGAGCAGTATGAATCGCGAAGAACTTTTAGCCCGGCTCCAGGTCAAGGCCAAGGAGCTCCGGCGTCATGTGGTGCGGATGACCGCTGCTGCTGGTTCGGGGCATCCGGGAGGTTCCCTCTCGGCGGCCGACATCGTGGCCACCTTGTATTTTGCCGTCCTGCGTCTCGACCCGGCTCATCCCACCGCTCCCGACCGCGACCGTTTTATTCTTTCTAAAGGGCACGCTGCTCCTCTGCTTTACGCAGCGTTGGCCGAGCGCGGCTTTTTCCCTCCAGCGGAGCTCCTTACTCTGCGTAAACTGGGCAGCCGACTGCAAGGGCACCCTGATATGCGTAAGCTTCCAGGTGTGGAAATGTCCACCGGTTCGCTGGGCCAGGGGCTTTCGGTAGGCGTAGGGATGGCCTTGGCGGGGCGTCTGGATGGGAGGGATTATCGGGTTTACGTGCTGCTTGGTGACGGTGAGTGTCAAGAAGGGCAGGTCTGGGAAGCAGCCATGGCGGCGGCGCACTATCGCCTTGATAATCTGGTAGCCATTCTCGATTATAACGGCCTGCAAATCGATGGGCCGGTGTCCGAAGTGATGAATTTGGAGCCGGTGGCGGACAAGTGGCGCGCTTTCGGCTGGCAGGTCCAGGAGATCGACGGGCACGACTTCGGGCAGATTTTGGAGGCCTTGGCCGCGGCCGAGAAGGTCAAGGGTAAACCCAGCATGATAATAGCCCGGACGGTGAAAGGGAAGGGCGTTTCTTTTATGGAGCATCAGGCGGATTGGCACGGGGTGGCTCCCAAGCCGGAGCAGGCTGAGGTAGCTTTGAAAGAACTGGGTTAGGGGAGGACAAAGATGGAGAAAATTGCGACCAGAGAAGCTTATGGCCGAGCGTTGGCGGCGCTGGGAGAAGAACAGCCAGCCTTGGTGGTCCTAGACGCCGACCTATCCAAGTCTACCAAAACGGCTATTTTCCAAAGGAAGTTTCCTGAACGTTTTTTTAATTGCGGCGTAGCCGAACAGAACATGATGGGGGTGGCGGCTGGGCTGGCTGCCTCCGGTAAGATCCCTTTTTGCTCCACCTTTGCTGTTTTTGCCACGGGGCGCGCCTTTGATCAGATCAGGCAGAGCATCGCTTATCCTCGACTGAATGTCAAAATCGCCGCCAGCCACGCTGGTATCACGGTGGGGGAAGACGGCGCTTCACATCAGGCGCTGGAGGATCTAGCCTTGATGCGGGCCCTGCCAGGTATGACCGTGCTGGTGCCAGCTGACGCGGTGGAAACCGAAAAGGCCGTGCGGGCGGCCCTGGAGGTTGACGGTCCGGTGTACTTGCGCCTGGGACGAGCTCCGGTTCCGGTATTGCACGGGCCGGACTTTATTTTCCGCTTGGGCGAGGCGGTGTGTTTGCGCGAGGGGAAGGACGCCACCATTATCGCTACCGGCATCATGGTTTCCCAGGCGTTAGAAGCAGCTCAAATGCTGGCGGACGAAGGCTTAGACGTCCGGGTGCTGGATATGCATACCATCAAACCCCTTGATGTGGCCGCGGTGGTTCGGGCAGCGCTGGAGACAGGCGCGATAGTCACCGCCGAAGAGCACAGCATTATTGGGGGTTTGGGGAGCGCGGTGGCCGAAGCGTTGGGAGAGGAATGCCCCGTTCCCATGAAGCGGGTGGGAATCAAGGATGTTTTTGGTGAGTCTGGTCGCCCGGAGGAGCTCTTAGAAAAGTACGGCCTCACTCCTTATCACCTGGCGGAAGCGGTCAAGGAGGTGTTGGCGCGCAAGCAGGCCGCTTGCCGATGAGAATATTTGTTTACTACGTAAAGAAAGGAATCGCCTGCCCGATGTCGAATAAAAAGGAAGATCCCTACCTTTGGGGAGGCGATCCTTTTGATAAGATTCTGCAATGTTACTAAAATTTACCCAAATGGAGTACGCGCACTGCTGGATGTGAGTTTTACCATCGAGCTCGGAGAGTTCGTTTTTGTGGTAGGGCCTAGCGGGGCGGGCAAGACGACCTTGACCAAGCTTATCTGCCGGGAGGAGGTCCCCACTCGGGGGCAGGTGCTGGTTAACGGCCGAAACGTAGCCCGCCTACGCCCTGGTGAGGTGGCTGGCTTACGCCGGCGGATAGGGATGGTTTTTCAAGATTTTCGCCTTCTACCTCGTAAAACGGTCTTCGAGAATGTGGCCTTGGCGCTGGAAATTGCGGGCACACCCTGGCGCGAAATCAGAAAAAAGGTGCCAGAGGCGTTGGCCAAAGTAGGACTGGCAACTAAAGCCCGCTGCTTCCCTTATCAGCTTTCTGGCGGGGAGCAGCAGCGGGTGGCCATTGCTCGAGCCCTGGTCAACCGCCCTTTTCTGTTGATGGCGGACGAGCCTACCGGCAATTTGGATCCCCAAACCTCCTGGGAGCTCCTGCAGTTATTGCTTAAAATCAGTGAGGAAGGAACCACCGTTCTCATGGTCACTCATGCTTGGGATCTTGTCCAGTTGGTGGGCAAACGAGTGATCAGCCTGCAGGAAGGGCGGTTAGCGGAACAGCTGCCTTCCTGGGGGAATTGCTGCTATGGCACTTAGGTTCCTCTGGCGCTGGCTTAAAGAGGCCGTGCTCAATCTTCGCCGCAATCTTTGGCTGGTGACCTCGGCGGTAGGTATGATTGCGGTGGCGGTTTTCCTTTTGGGTTTGGTGGTCCTGCTGGCCCTTAATGCTACCCATTTCGCCCGCACGGTGGAGAAAGGTCTAGAGATTGCGGTATTTCTGCATCGAGATGTGACTCCTCTGGAGCAAGAAGAGTTGAAGCAGCGCCTGGCGGCCTTACCGGGAGTGGCGCAGGTGCGCTTTGTCTCGCGGGAAGAGGCCCTGGAAATGCTGCGCCAGGAGTTGGGGAGCTCCAACGAGCTTCTTCGTGGCTTGGAGCATAAAAACCCTCTGCCCGATTCCTTCCGCTTGTTACCTAGTCAGCCTCAGATGGTGCCGCAAATAGCTCAGCAGGCGGCCGCTTTACCCGGTGTGGAAAAGGTGCGCTACGGGGAGGGAGTGGTGGAGAAGCTGCTGCGCGTCACCAATTGGCTTCGCTTAGCGATGGTGGGGTTGGTGCTGCTCTTTGCCGCCGCTGCGGTTTTCCTAACCATCACCACCATTCGCCTTTCCATCTTCAGTCGGAGTGAAGAGATAGGAATTATGAAACTGCTGGGGGCTACCCATTGGTTCGTGCGGGGCCCCTTCATGTGCGAAGGTTTAATTATCGGTTTTTTGGGATCTGGCCTGGCCACCGGCTTGCTGGCTTGGGGCTATCGCTCTTTGCTCCAGCATCTGAGTGACGCCGCCTTTTTCTTTTTCCACCCGGTGAGCGAGGGTATCGTGCTGTGGGCGGTGTACGCTTCTTTGTTATTTATCGGCGTCCTTCTAGGAGGTATAGCCTCCCTTATTTCAGTGCGCCGCTTCTTGGCGGTGTGAAGGAGGGAGAGTTTGCTGCGACGCTGGTTAGCGGGAGCGCTGCTCTTAGTGATGGTTTTCACTCTTCTCCCTTGGCCCCGGGCCTGGGGGGAGGGGCTGAGCGATCGCTTGCAGCAGACGCGGAATCAAATTCAGGAGAAACGGCAAGAAACTAACGCTGCCAAGATGACCATTGCCAATTTGACGGCGGCGCTTTCGTCCCTGAACGCTTCCATTGCAGCTAAGGAGCGCGAGCGGCAGGTGCTGGAGCGGGAGCTCGCTAAGACCGAACAGGATCTCCGGCAGGCGGAAGAACAGGTCCGCCAGGCCGAGATGCGCCTGCGCGAGGCGGAGGAGATTTTCGGAGAGCGTTTGCGCGGCGTTTACGAAGAGGGGCAGGTAAGCTACCTCGAGGTGTTATTCGGTGCCAATAGTTTCGGAGATTTCATTACTCGCCTGGAATTTCTACGCCACGTGCTACGCTTCGATGCGGCTTTGGTGCAAGAGATAAAGGCTCGCAGGGCGGAGCTGGAATCTTACCGCGCTCAGGTGCAGGAACGTCATCAACGGCTGGTGGCTTTGCACCAACAGCAGGAAGCAGTCATTAAGGCTTTGACCGCTCAGGAGGCGGAGAAGAAAACTTTGCTGGCTCAGGTTCAGGGCCAGCTTTCGCAACTGCAGACCGAGTTGAATGCTCTGGAGGCTCAGGAGCAGGAGATACTGCGGCAAATTGCCTTGCAGCGTTCCGGGAGCACCAGCCGGGCGGAAGGGCCGTTGCTGTGGCCGGTACCGGGTTACCACTATATTTCTTCCGGGTTTGGTTATCGGCGTCACCCTATCCTGGGGGATATCCGTTTTCACTCCGGCATTGACATCCCAGCTCCCACCGGAGCTCCAGTGGTAGCGGCTCAAGGCGGAGCGGTGATTTACGTGGGGACGCTGCAGGGTTATGGTCTGGTGGTGATGATCGATCACGGCGGAGGTCTCTCTACCCTTTACGCGCATCTCTCGGCCACCGCGGTGAGCGAAGGGCAAATGGTGAGCAAAGGACAGCGTATAGGTTCTATAGGCTCTACCGGGTTGGCTACGGGTCCCCATCTGCACTTTGAAGTGCGGGTGAACGGAGTTCCCCAAGACCCGACGGGATATGTATAAAGGTGGCTCCTCGTCTTTCTCCGGGCCTAAAAGCAGCGGAGGATGAGTATTTTGTTCTGATTAGGAAAAGGTAGCTGCTTAGGGAGGTATTTAAATCTGGTGCGGGTAGTGGGCAAGCGCTGGCTATTGATTCTCTCGGTAACGGTGGGGCTACTGTTACTGGGCTTGGGCAGTGGGTTTTACTTGGGAACCCGGAGCTGCGGGCGGCTGGGGAATCTTCTGGAGGTAATGAGTTTAATCCGCCACCATTACGTGGAAGAAGTGGGTTGGTCCCGTTTAATCGAGGGGGCGATAAAAGGGGCGGTAGAGTCACTTCACGATCCTTATTCGGCTTACTTGGACCCCCCCACTTACGCCCAGCTGCAAGAGCAACTCCGCGGCAGCTTTGGCGGCCTGGGATTGGTGGTGGGCCTTAAGGATCAACAGCTCACTGTGCTGCGTACTTTTCCTTCCACGCCAGCAGGGAGGTCGGGTATCAAACCCGGGGACATAATTGTCTCTATCAATGGGCAACAAACTAAGGGAATCGATCTGGAAACGGCAGTCAGCCTGATACGTGGCCCGGTGGGTACCGAGGTTAGTCTGGGGCTTTACCGTCCTAAGGAGGGAACCTTTGAACTTACCCTGCGCCGAGAAGAAATCGCTGTGCCCACGGTGGAAGCCAAAGTGCTTCCCGACCGGATAGGCTACGTGGCTATAAGTCAGTTTAACGAGCGCACACCCGAGGAGCTGGCGCGGGCGCTCAAACAACTCGAGCAAAAGCAGGTGCGAGGACTGGTTCTGGATCTGCGCGATAACCCGGGCGGGGAACTGCTATCAGCCGTGCGGGTGGCCAGTTTCTTCGTGCCCGCTGGGCCGGTGGTGTATATCCAATATCGCAACCGGGAACCCGAATTGTACCGGGCCGACGGGCACCGGTGGGCGGAGGCGCCGTTAGTGGTGCTGGTGAACGGAAATACTGCTAGCGCGGCGGAGATTGTGGCCGCGGCCATCAAAGAAACGGATTCCGGCACCCTGATCGGCACCAAAACTTTTGGCAAGGGGGTGGTACAGACTATCTATCCTTTAAAGGGTGGGGCAGCGTTAAAGCTGACCACAGCTCGTTACCTGACGCCGCTCAAGCATGATATTAACCGCATCGGGGTAGAGCCTAATGTCACGGTGGAGCAGCCGCCGGGGGGCAAGATTGACGAGCAGCTGGCCGCCGCCGAGAAAATTTTGCTCCAGAAGATCGCCCCGGGTGCGGTACCCAAAGCCAGTTGATGAAGAAGGTAAGAGGATGAAACAGGTGGTAAGCGTAAGCCTGGGATCGTCGCACCGGGATCATTCGGTAGAGGTGGAGCTCCTGGGCGAGCAATTTCGGATCAGTCGCCGGGGCACCGATGGCAGCTTAGAAAAGGCCGTGGAACTCTTGCGAGAACTCGATGGCAAGGTGGATGCTATCGGCCTAGGGGGAATCGATATTTACTTGGTCGCGGGGGGGAGGAAATACCCTATTCGCGATGGCGTAAAATTGATGCGCGTGCCCAAGCAGACGCCAGTTTGCGATGGTTCGGGGTTGAAGCACACGCTGGAACGGGAGGCTGTTAGGTACCTTTTCCGCGAGCAGGTCCTACGCCCCGGCCAGAAAGTCTTACTGGTGAGTGCGGTGGATCGCTTCGGTATGGCCGAGACCCTGGTGCAAGAAGGAGCTCGGGTTTGCTTTGGCGATCTCATTTTCGCTCTGGGCATACCCATACCCCTTTACCGCCTAAGCACGGTGGCGTTGTTGGCCCGGCTTTTTTTGCCCATCATAACCGTGCTGCCTTTTCAGTGGATTTATCCCACAGGGGAAAAACAGGAAGCGCCCTGTTCCAAGTACCAGCGCTTTTTTGACTGGGGGGAGGTTATCGCGGGAGACTTTCACTATATTCGACGTTACCTTCCCCCACGGATGGAAGGGAAAATCATCATAACCAACACCACCACCAGAGAGGATGAAACTCTATTGCGCGACCGGGGAGTCAAGCTGCTCATAACTACCACCCCGGTAATCGAAGGACGTTCTTTTGGCACCAACGTGCTGGAGGCGGTTTTCCTGGCCCTTTTGGGCAAGCGCTGGGAAGAGGTGCGCTCAGAGGAATACTTAGATCTGATTCAACGCCTTAACCTTAAACCTACCATCCGGGTGCTGAATTAGAGCCCCATAATTTGGTAAGTGGCCGAATTTACCTCGCCGGAAGAAGGGAGGCGGTGTTGTTGCTGTAAGCGGCGCACCGCCTCTTGTGTGGCGGGGTCAAAGCGTCCATGGAGTGGGCCTGCGTACAATCCTCTGCGCTGGAGCACCCGCTGCACTTCCATTACGTCGCTTCCGCAATCGCCCAGGCGCAGTGTCCGGGGCGGCTCGCGCACCACCCGACCCACTACTATCACCGGTGTTCCAGGTTGCACTAGAGGATAAAGTTCTTCTATATCCCGGTTGAACATGCGGACGCAGCCGTGACTCTCATGCTGACCGATACTCCAAGGTTTGTTGGTTCCGTGCAGTCCGTAAGTTCCCCAGGGGACATCCAAGCCGATCCACCGGGTGCCGAAGCCAGAACCCCAATTGGCAGCCTTACGGGTTACTCTCCAGCATCCAACCGGTGTAGGGGTGAGTTCCTGTCCTACCGCTACCGGGTACACCTTTAACAAGCGCTCTTCCTGAAAAATCAATAGCCGACACTGCCAGGTATCAACCACCAAACAAAGGCTTGCTGTTTGGCCATCAGTTCCGGCGGGCAAATGCCAAAGTAGAAGCGCCAGTAATAGTCCTATCATCGTTTTCACCGCCTTGCCATTGCTTCTATTTTAATTTTTAGTGCCACCGTAATCTCTAATCAGGAAAGTTTTGTCTTAGCCCGAAAGGGTTTTGTCGAGGGTTGCCGAATAACAGATACAGAGTCTTATGGGATTAAGCTGGGGAGGTGAGTCAAGGGGTTGGTAGTCAAATGGTGCAAATGGCTTTGGGTTCCCTTGCTGCTTCTGGTTCTGTTTCTGCCCTTGCCTGCTCAGGCAGCTGGGATGGTGGAGGTCACCGGGGATGTGGTCAATCTGCGGGCTGGCCCGGGGACCGATTACCCGGTGTTGGGGCAGGTGGAGCAGGGTACGCAGCTGGCGGTGATCGGGGAAGCGCGCGGCTGGTACAACGTGCTTTTGGCCGATGGGCGCCGGGCTTTTATCGCTGGCTGGCTGGTACGCTTGTTGGAGCCTGCTGCTCTGGCTGCTCCCAGCCGAGGCATCCAGGCGCAACAGGAGCGGCCTTCCACTGCTTCTGCTGCTGGACCCTCCACGGTGGAGGTCACCGGGGACGTGGTCAATCTGCGAGCTGGCCCGGGGACCGATTACCCGGTGTTGGGGCAGGTGGAGCAGGGTGCGCAGCTGGCAGTGATCGGGGAAGCGCGCGGATGGTACAACGTGCTTTTGGCCGATGGGCGCCGGGCTTTTATCGCTGGCTGGCTGGTTAGCGGAGGCGGGGCCGCTTATGCGAATGTTCCTTTGGTTAGCAGAGGTGGGGAGAACCGCCCCCTCCCTTCGGTCCTAGCTGGGAAGAAAATAGTAATCGACCCGGGACACGGAGGCTCCGATCCCGGTGCCATCGGGCCCACTGGCTATCAGGAAAAGGCGTTTACCCTGGCAGTGGCCCGTCTGTTGGCCACCAAGCTCCGCGAGCGAGGAGCTCAGGTATTGTTGACCCGGGATAGCGACGTGACGCTGGATCTTGCCCCTAGGGTGGAAAAAGCCAACTGCTGGGAAGCCGATGCTTTCCTCTCCATTCACGCCAATGCCTCTACCGATAGTTCAGTAGCTGGGCTCAGCACCTGGTACTGCCCTAGTGGGTTCTGCCCCAAGGGCAGCTCGTACCTGGCGCGCTGCGTCCAGGAGGCTATGGTGCAAGAGCTGCAGTTACCCGATCTGGGAGTGCGGACGGCCAACTTCTACGTTGTCAGATACACCCAGATGCCAGCAGTCCTGGCAGAAGTAGGTTTTATTTCTAACCCCGGCGAGGAATCGCTGTTGCGCACGCCTGAATTCCAAGAGCGGGTAGCGCAAGCTTTGGTCAGTGGGCTGGAACGTTTCTTTGCTCCTTAGTTTCAAGCAAGGAGGTTTAAGCACCTTTGGCAGTCAAGCTTTTTATTTCCCGGGGGGTTAATTTTGCTGTCGATCTGCCGGAGTCGATGCTGCGGGAGTTAGGAGCCAGTTTTACGGAAAACCAAGAAGAAGCCGACCTAGTGATCCTGGGACGGGAGGAGGCTGCGGGGCGGGAATGGGAATTGGTCCGGAGTATCAAGCAACGCCCTTCGGTCCTGGTGGCGGTGGTAGAGAGAAGTACGGTTCTACCCCCGCTACCGATTGATGGAGTGGACGACTTTCTTCCTCCCCGGCCGGAGGAAATCCGGTTGCGGGTGGCCAATTTGCTGCGGGTGGCGGCCGTCAGGCAGTCAGGGGTTAGGCTACCAGGGGTCGCCACCTCCTTTTTTTCTTCTGCCGGACTGCTATCCCCCTTGCGGGTGGATTTGCGCCAGGGTATAGGCGAAGAGAAATTGATAAGGCTGCTGGGGTTGCTCCGGGAAGCCCTGAATGCGGTCGTGGTTTTGCTTTTTCCTGCTGACTGGGCTGCTTTCCAGCCTCCAACGCAGTGGGAGTTTGTCGACAGCCCCTATTGCCGGACTCTACTTCAAGCCGTCGATGACCAAGGTGTGTCTTTGTGCCGTTACGCTCACTGGCTGGCGGGCGTCAGAGCGGTGGGGGAGAAACAGGTGGTTCATATTTCTTGCCCAGGAGGGCTCTTGCTGGAAGCCGCTCCTATCCACCTGGAGTTCTTCGGCATAAAATATCCGCTAGGAGTGCTGGTAGCTGGTTTGGGCGAGGCCCCCCTAGGCGCGGTCTTGAAGGAGGTAGGTCGGCGCTATCGAATCGGTTATTCTCGCTTGCGCCAAGCGGCAGGCTTAGCCCGTCGCCGCTCTTTTCACCAGGATGAGTTGGTGGGCCGTAACCTTTTGCAGGCCGCTGCCGATTATCTAGGGCAGGAAATTTCTCAGGCGTACTTACGAGCCTATAAGCTGATCGCGCACAGGTCGGAGGAGCCTTCGGTAGCAGTGGCCGGGGAACTGGGCGAATCGATGGTGGGCAGATTAGCCGCTGCTCTCTTTCACGAAATTCGCAACCCTCTGACTTCCATTAAAGGAGTGCTGCAACTCCTTTACGAGAGGCGTGAGGAAGGTGATCCGGAGCGGCGATATCTGGAGGTTATTCTTGGGGAACTCGACCGGGCGGTTCGGATCATCCGCAACTTTCTCTACTTCGCCCGGCCCCGCGAGTGTCACCCAGAACTTACCGATCTCGATTTTCTCATGCGCGACATCGTGCTGATGCTAGAACCTCAAGCTGCTGCCAGCAAGGTAGAACTCTTCTATCAGCCTACCCCTGGATTGTCTTTATTTCCTGTTGATCCGGATCTTCTCAAGCAGGCGATTCTCAATTTGGCCCAGAACGCTTTGCAGGCCATGCCTCAGGGGGGTAAGCTATACTTGCGCCTTTACCCTTGGCAGGAGGGAGTGGCCATCGAAGTGGAGGATAGCGGGGTCGGCATCCCTCCGGAGCATCTGACCCGCCTGGGCGAGGCCTTCTTCACCACCCGGCGCGAGGGGACAGGGCTGGGCTTGGCCGTGAGTTATCAGATTGTGCGCCTGCACGGGGGAACTATAGAGGTGGAGAGTGAGGAGGGGCGAGGCACCAAATTCACCATTCGCTTGCCGCGCCAGCCGGCGGAAGCTGAAGATTAAACCATTTTAAACTGTCCGGGTAAGCTACGCTGTATAATAGTACCCCGGAGGTTTTTATTTTCAGGAGGCAGAAGGTATGGGAAGCGAGCAGCCGGTGGGGCTTTTCGATTCAGGGGTGGGGGGGCTGACGGTGCTGGCACAAGTGGTGCGCTTGCTGCCCCGCGAAACGGTTGTTTATTTCGGTGATACCCTGAATCTTCCCTACGGTGATAAAACGCCGTCTCAGCTTTTAGAGTTGGGCGACAGAATAGTTCGTTTTCTCCTAAGCCAGAGGGTTAAATGCATCGTTTTCGCTTGCAACACCAGTTCCTCTGTTTCTCTGGAGTTTTTGCAGCAACGTTACCCGATTCCAATGCTGGGGCTGCTACAGGCGGGAGCTCGCTTGGCCCTAGCTGCCTCGCGCCGGATGCGTATAGGGGTCCTAGCCACTATGGCTACGGTGAAGAGTGGAGCGTATGAGCGGGCATTGAAGTCATTGGATCCTCGGGTTGAGGTCTTTTCTCAAGCGGCTCCCCGATTGGTGCCGCTGATCGAAGCGGGAGCGATTTATACCCCTGACACCAAAGCGGCTTTGGAAGAATACCTAGCCCCCCTTAGGGAGGCGGATATAGACACCTTGATTTTAGGCTGCACCCACTACCCCTTCCTGGCTCCCCTGGTGAGTGCCCTTCTGGGACCAGAGGTGGTGCTGGTAGATCCTGCTGTGGCAGTAGCGGAAAAATTGCAGGCGCTACTGCAGACTCGCGGGTTAATGTCCAGCGGTGTTCCTCAACATCGTGTCTTTGTTAGCGGTGACCCGGCGAGCTTTGACCGTCTGGCCAGCACGCTCTATCCTCACCCTTTACCCCTCGCAGTCAAGGTAGATCTTCGGTGAGGTGATAAGGATGGCGAAGGTGGGGTTTACCACTACCATACCCGTGGAGGTCCTGGTGGCGGCCGGAGAAACGCCGGTGGACCTGAATAACGTCTTTATCACTTCACCGGCCCCCCACGCCTTGCTGGAGGTGGCGGAGAGGGCCGGCTATCCCAGAAGTGTTTGCGCTTGGATCAAGGGCATCTACGGTGTGGTCGTGCAAAGCCCGGATATAAGGACGGTAATAGCAGTGACTCAGGGGGACTGCAGCAACACCCATGCCCTCATGGAGACGCTGGAGCTCGAGGGGATAGAGGTTATCCCCTTCGCCTACCCCTATGACCGCCACCAGGGACTTTTAAAACTTCAGATTGAACAGCTGATGGAGCGCTTCGGCGTGAGCTGGCTGAAGGTAAAGGAGGCTAAAAGGGAGCTCGACCGCATAAGAGAGAAGGTGTGGCTTATAGATGAGCTCACCTACACTACCGGCCAGGTCACCGGGGAGGAAAATCATTTCTACCAAGTTTCTTGCAGCGACTTCATGGGCGATCCCTGGAGCTTTGAAAAGAAGGTGGAGGAGTTCCTGCGGGAAGCGCAAGAGCGCTTTCCCACCAAGCCAAAGGTCAGACTGGGCTTCATCGGCGTACCACCCATATTCACCGATCTTTACTCCTACCTGGAGGATAAAGGGGTGCGGGTGGTCTTCAACGAGGTGCAGCGCCAGTTCACCATGCCTTTTAAAACCGGGGATCTGGTGGAGCAGTATCTCCTATACACCTACCCTTACGGAATTTTCCCCCGTCTGGAGGACATAAAGCGGGAGATCGAGCGGCGCAGGATACAAGGGCTTATCCACTACACCCAGAGCTTCTGCTTCCGCCAGATAGAAGATCTCATCGTGCGCCGCTGCCTGAAAATCCCGGTTCTTTCCCTGGAAGGGGATAGACCGGGACCGCTGGACGCTCGCACGGGTATCCGACTAGACGCTTTTGTAGAGATGCTACTTTGACCGTTTTAATTGAGCGGGAAGAGGCGTGTCGGGGCTCCGTAGTAAAAAGGGGAAATGGTGCCGGCGGGCCAGCCTGGTGCGGTGGCTTCCAGGTAAATGTAGCTGGAATGGGGTAGGCGGTAAACACTGGAGGGAGCGCTAGGGCACTCAACTCCCACCGCCAAATGCCCTTTATCGCCTAGTTCCACTAGCACCAATGCTACCCGGAAGCCCATCTCTCGTAACAAACCAGCCAGCAAAACGGCTTTGCCTTTGCAATCCCCTCCATCGACTATAGTCTCTATAGGGTACTGGGGGTAATATCGGTAGGTTTGGGCTACATAAGGAACGGCTTGCTGAACCAGTTCGGTGGTAAAAGCGATCCTTTCCCAGGGATCAGTAGGAGCTGTATTTTTCAATATCTGGGATAGATTACAGAGCAACTCTCGATTGATAGGGTCCTGGGTGTAAGGTACGCAACCATGGTACCAGGAATTGTAGTCAGGAGGTCGATGGGCGTAGCGCTGGTAGAGTTCAACCGGCACTTCCAACCGCCAGCGCCACTCGCTGTCCCAGTAAGTCCAGCGGAGCTCTCTTACCAGCATCGCCGGCGAAGCTGATTCGGTAGAGCTCTGGGCAGCGAGGCGGAGAAAATCTTCCAGAGGCTCCTCGGGCACCCAGAGTTCTCCCTCTCGTACCTGGGGGCAAACTGGCAACTCTACCCGACGAAACGGTTCGGAGCCGGTGCGATGAGGTAAACTGGCTGCCAATTCGGTTCCCGCGAGAGGGAAACGGTAAACGGCCGCATCGACCGTCTCTTCATGGATCACAGCTAACATGTAGGGTTGCCCTGCTGCTAGGCGCATCATAAACTTTCCGGGGACAGTTACCAGAACTTCTCCCCCGCCTAAAGCGATGCAATGGGCTTCCACTCCGGATGCTTGTACTGCGGCGGATAGGGGAACCAGCGGCATCCTTGCCGTGCAGGTGGTAGGAGCAGGCGCTGCTGGCGCCCCGGTTACCAGTAGAGTACAAAGAGCCAACAAATAACCAATCGCTATTAATCTGCATCGTTTCATTGCTTTTACCTCCCTAGTAGGGGAGGTTTGTTACTTTTTTTATCGGATAGGCGCGACCATGGCCAAATAGGGCACCAGTCCTGTTCTTTTAGTACGAGGCTCCTTTAATGGGGTAATTGTTGCTCAACATCTATCTTGTGTGGTAAAGATAAGTTCGCTACAATATGCGTAGATATTAGTGATGGGAGGCGGTTGCTTTTGTTGTCGAGATTAAGGTGTAAAAGTATTATGTTGTCGATTTTTGTCTTAGCGGTGTGGCTTGGTTTAATAGTAAACAGTGCGTTTCCTTCGCCAGCAGCGGCAGCAAGTGGCGCTTACCAGGGCGAAGCTTCCTGCGAGATGTTGCACCTGAGTGGATTGCCGCTACTCCACATCGACCCCGTTCTGGCCGGCTCCAAGGCGCAGGTGGATAGTGCTTCCACCCCTCACGCTTACGGCGAAGGTGTGCCGCTGGCGTTGGAAGCCAACAAGCCTCTGGCCGTTACCTCGGTTCCGGGTCAGGGTAAGCGCGAAGGGGCCTTGGCCAAGCTGGAGATACCTTCGGGTGTTCCGCTTTTTCCTGCTGTCGAAGTATCCGGTCTTTCAGCCCAAGCGGACACCAGCTTTGGAGCTCCTTGGAGGGCGAGCGCGCAAAGTTCTATCAGTCAGATAAGCATTAAGGAGCTGGGGATAAGCAAGTTTTTGGCGGTGAACGCGCTTCAGTCCACAAGCCGGGTCGAAAGCTACGACTACTGCCAGCCGGTCAAAGTGGTGAGCGAGAGCAACGGTAGTGGAGCCACCATCGTGGCGCTGGAGGGCAACCTTCGAATCGAAGGGTTGCGAGTCAAGGCTGAAGCCGAGGCTACGGGGAAACCGGGCGGAGCCAAGGCCAACTTTACCTGGTCGGTGGCGGATATCAAGTTCATGGGGAAAAGTATCCTTAAGGATCTGAGGGCTAGCGGCAGGTTGGACTTGTTGCCTCTGGCTCGACTCTCGCTGGGATCGGCGAGCCGTGACTGCGCTTCTGACGGTACTTATGCGCGGGTGAGCGGCAGCGCGCTCAGACTGGAGCTTTTGCTCAACAATATCGTTATCGATATCGGCCACGCTCAAGCTACGGCTCGCACCTCGGCACCGGCCGCTTTGGCGCCCGTTCTGGTGGGGGAGAAGAGCGTGGACAAAGCGACGGCGCGACCCGGGGACACGCTCAACTACACCATCACCTTGAAAAACACCGGCACGGCGCCGGCCACCAACGTGGTGGTAACGGACCAGGTGGATGGTAGCCTGGGCAACGTGGTGGTGCAGGATGGAGGCAGCTACGACGCCACCAGCCGGACCATCACCTGGCAGGTGGGGACCTTGGGTGCGGGGCAGAGTGCGAGCCTGCACTTCAGCGCTGTCATCAAGAGCGACGTGGCGTCGGGCACGGTGATCAAGGACACGGCAGTGTACAAGAGCTCCGAGACCCAGCCGGGTAGCACCAACACCACCGAGACCACCGTCAGCCCGCAGCCGGTGCCTGGCCTGGTGGGGGAGAAGAGCGTGGACAAGGCGACGGCGCGGCCCGGGGACACGCTCAACTACACCATCACCTTGAAAAACACCGGCACGGCGCCGGCCACCAACGTGGTGGTAACGGACCAGGTGGATGGTAGCCTGGGCAACGTGGTGGTGCAGGATGGAGGCAGCTACGATGCCACCAGCCGGACCATCACCTGGCAGGTGGGGACCTTGGGTGCGGGGCAGAGTGCGAGCCTGCACTTCAGCGCTGTCATCAAGAGCGACGTGGCGTCGGGCACGGTAATCAAGGACACGGCAGTGTACAAGAGCTCCGAGACCCAGCCGGGCAGCACCAACACCACCGAGACCACCGTCAGCCTTCCTTCTAGTGGCGGCGGTGGCGGTGGCGGCGGTGGCGGCGGTGGCGGTGGCGGCGGTGCAACCGCGCCGGAAGCCAGTGGGGGCGCTGAGGCCGTACCTCCTCCCGTCGAGGCCTTGCCTGAAGGAACCATCGTAGACCGGATGCCGGGATACCTCTCTCTTTCTGTCCCGGTTAAGATCGATAATCCTGGTTCTACGTTCTCTCTGGATTACGATCCAAGCAAGTTAGATAACAATCCCAACCGCTATCCCCGCGCTTATTACTGGAACGACCACGCTAAAAAGTGGGTGGCTCTGACCACTTATCCTGCGGGGGAAGGCCGCGTAAAGGTTATTAACGATGGCGATTATAAAGGCTGGTTCACTGTTTTCGGCGTGATCGAGCCCAGCTTCACCGGGGTGGCAGGGAACTGGGCCGAAAACACGGTCAATCGTATGAACGGTTTGGGCCTGTTTGAAGGGTATCCTAATCCTCAAGATCCTACTTCTTTATCCGGTCGCCCAGCCGGTCTGGATCGACCTATCACCCGTGCCGAGTTCGTTTGCGTCTTGACTCGGATCCTGGGCATGAACCCTGGCGATGTGATGTATAACGTGCTCAAAAGGCCTTCCCCGGCGGAGTGCGACCTGATTCTCGAGGGCTACAAAGGGGTGCCCGAGTGGGCCAGGTATAATATCGCGGCTGCCATAGCTTCCGGCATCGCTGTGGGTAGAGTTCCTCGCGACTTCGCGGGCGATGAGCCCATTACTAGGGTGGAAGCTGCGGTGATGGTTTCTAATCTCCTTAAAAAGGTTCCTGGTTACCAGTGGAAACCGGCTGATTTTTCCAGCTTTAAAGATGCTTCGGAAATTCCTGAGTGGGCCAAGGGCGCTATTGCCGAGGGCATCCTCAGGGGCTATTTGGACGGGACGCTCAAACCGCAAAATGATATTACCCGGGCTGAAGCGCTAACGGTGCTCTTGCGCTTGATCCGAGCTCTGGGGTGGTAGAGCACATAGCTGGCGCAGGACTCGAAGCAAATGAGGTGGGGATCGCTGCGAGTTTCTTCCCAGTGAGCAGAGGGAGTAAGCTACTAGTTTGGTCGATCTCCTCCGCTCACTGTTTGGCCTAGAGCCTGCGGTTAGTTGACACTACGCTGGGCCGTTTGCTAAGATGGATGTTGCAGGTGGTGGATGTAGCTCAACCGGTTAGAGCGCCAGACTGTGGATCTGGAGGTTGTGGGTTCGATTCCCATCATCCACCCCAGAATTGTTGGGGCGTAGCCAAGAGGTAAGGCAGCGGACTTTGGATCCGCCATTGCGTTGGTTCGAATCCAACCGCCCCAGCCAGAAATGAGTGGGCCATTAGCTCAGCTGGTAGAGCACCGGACTTTTAATCCGGGTGTCGGGGGTTCGAATCCCTCATGGCTCACCAGATGTCAATAGTGGCCCCTGGTGATCCAGGGGCCTTAAACTTTGGGAGGAGTAATACTCGCATGAAGGGCCAGGACGCGCTTCAATTGCTGCTGGTCACTCTGCTGTGGGGGCTGACTTTTCCTCTTGCGAAGATCGGCAGCAACTTTTTGCCGCCGCTTTTTTTCGCTGCCTCCAGATTTCTATTGGGGGCGTTGTGCCTTTACATTTGGTGGGCCTGGAGCCGCAAAAAGTGGTGGCACTCTCGCTCTTATTTACGCTCTTTAATTCTACTGGGGTTGTTGCAAACGGCGGCAATGGGGGTGGCGTTGCACTTTGGCATCAGTCTGGTGCCCAGCAGCTTGGCAGTCATTGTGCTCTATTCTTATCCTCTCTTTTTTACTATGTTCGCTTATCTGTTCCTTAAAGAACCGCTGGCCCTCAACCAGTTCCTGGGCCTGGTATTGGGTTTCTCCGGCCTCGCACTAGCCATCGACCCTTGGCAAGCTGCCTTCCACGCCGAGCTGCTGGGGGTCCTGGTTTTGCTAGGCGGAGCTATGGCCTGGGGGCTGGCCAGCGTTTACTTCAAAGCGGTTTTCGCCAAAGCCGATAAATTGGAAATAACCACCTTCCAGATGCTTTACGGAGCTGTGTTGCTGGTCCCTTGGGCTTGGTTGGATCGTAGCCATCTACTTTTGACTCCTGCGGCGCTAGGAGTGCTGCTTTATACCGGCATCCTGACTTCGGCGGTGGGCTTTGCGGTGTTGCTGTCGCTTCAGGCTCGCTACCCTGCCAGTTGCACTGGGGTATTTCTTTTCCTGGTTCCGGTGTTCGGCGCCCTGTTTGGTTACCTATTTCTTGGAGAAGCGCTGACCTGGAATTTGGGTCTGGGCTTGATCCTCATCGCTGGGGGAGTGGTGGCGGTGAATTGGCGTCCTTTTTCGCTGCGCCTGTGGACGCAAGAGAAAAACTCCTCCGGCCCAGGAGGAGTTTCGCAATCATAATGCTAAGATTTTTACAATAGTTTCTCTAATTCGGCAAAACAGTCCCGGCAAATCTTTTTTCCGTTGAACTCGAATACGTTATCTACCCGGCCGCAGAAAAGACAGCCGGGTTCGTATAGCCGCAGCACGATTTCTCCTTTAGGTTCATCGATGAAAAGTTCTAAGGGTGTACCGGGACCCCAGTTCAGGCTCCGCCGCAACTCCGCTGGTAGGGTGACCCTGCCTAATTCGTCGATTTCGCGCATACTTACAAAGACCTTCATCCGTTCCACCCTCTCCCCCTAGCTCAGTTTAGGTACTGAAAAATTTTCACCTGTAAAGGATGTTACCACAAAAAAGGGGAATAGGCGATACTCTTTTGGTGAGCTCTGCTGCGTTGAAGATACGGTACCTAGGATTATGTTATAATAGAATTAACGGGGAGGGCGAGTAAGCTGGATGGTCGCGGGTACAAGCGCCGTGAGGCCGTACCCGAGGAAAGTCCGAGCTCCGGAGGGCAGGGTGCTGGGTAACACCCAGCGGGGGTGACCCCAGGGAAAGTGCCACAGAAATGTAGACCGCCCGGCATTCGGGTGTGGATGTCGGGTAAGGGTGCAACGGTGCGGTAAGGGCGCACCAGCGGTCGGGCGACCGACCGGCTAGGTAAACCCCACCTGGAGCAAGACCACATAGGGGAACGAAGGAGTGGCCCGCTCCGTTCCCGGGTAGGTCGCTGGAGACATGTGGGTAACCCATGTCCTAGATAGATGACCATCCTCGACAGAACTCGGCTTACAGGCTTGCTCGCAACCGATCCCCTGTTTTGCTTTGTCTTCCGTTTCCAAAATCGGTTTGCTATAATAACTTCATCTCCTGCAATCTGTTTTTGGGGAATAAATTGGTTATAACGGGAGGAAGACATGCGGACAGTCACTAAGCCTTTGGGCAACAGCACCGTTCTGTTGGAAGTAGAGGTGGAAGCTCAGCGATTCGATCAGGCTGTGGAACGCGCATACCGTAAGCTGGCCCGAGAGGTGGAAATACCAGGCTTTCGCCGGGGGCGTGCTCCTCGGGCTTTGGTGGAGCGCCATTTGGGAAAGGAGCGCTTTCGTCATGAGGCCGCTTGGCTGCTCCTGGAAGAAGCGTATCCCGAGGCGGTGGCCGAAGCCGGCATCGAGCCTGTATCTCGTCCGGAGATCGAGTTAGTGCAGGCGGAGGAGGGGAAACCCTTAGTTTTCACTGCCAAGGTAGAGGTGAAACCGGAGGTCAGTTTGGGTGAATATAAAGGCGTGAAGGTTACGAGGGAAGTTCGAGCGGTCACCGACGAAGAGGTGGAAGCCGAGTTGGATAAGCTGCGTAAGCGCTACGCGCGCATGGTGACGGTGGAAGAAGGAGAGGTCCAAGACGAGGACTTGGTGGTGCTGGACTACACTCTTAAGGTCGGTGATCGGGTTCTGGCCGAGGAAAAAGACCGGGAAATAGAGATCGGGTTAGGTTACCTGGGGGAGGAGGTGGATGCGGCTCTCAAAGGATCTCGCCCCGGTGAAGAGCGCGAGATCAAGCTCTTTTTGCCGCCCGACCACCCCGACCCCGAGCTGGCGGGGAAGGAAGCCTGGTTGCGCGTTAAGATCCGGTCTCTCTTCCGGCGTGAGCTTTTGCCGTTAAGTGACGATCTGGCCAAAGAGGCTAGCGAGTTCGACACCTTGGAGGAGCTCCGAGCCAGCATTCGGAAACGCTTAAAGCAAGAGGCGGAGAAGGCGGCTGATCAGGAGCTCCGGCGCCGGGTGGTAGAGCAGGTAGTGGCCGGGGCGCAGGTGGAATTGCCGAGCTCATTGGTGGAAGCGCAGGCGGAGGAGTTGCTGGAGGACTTGGTGAGCGCAGCGGAAAGCAAGGGGGTTCCGGCTGACCGCTTCTTCGAGCTGGCTCAGTCCACGCCGGAGGAGCTACGTGAACGTCTGCGCCCGGATGCGGAGCAAAATCTAAAGGTGCGGTTGGTATTGGACGCAGTGGCCAAGGCGGAAAACTTGCAGGTAGAGGAGGAAGCGGTCAAGGCTGAGGTAGAGCGAATAGCCTCGCTTTATCGCCAAGACCCAGAGCGCCTTTACCATTCACTTAAGGATCAGGGGCAACTGGAGTTCCTGCGCGAGAAGCTGCGGCGGGACCGGGCTATAGATTTCCTGGTGTCCCACGCGGTGGTGGAAGAAGCATCGCTAGCGGAGACGGAGTGACCTCTTTATTAAATGGTAGGCTTGGGGTTTATGATAAAATAAGTGAAGAAGGAGGGAAGGAGAATGACCAGTTTTCTAGTACCGATCGTAGTTGAACAAACCTCTCGTGGAGAGCGAGCCTACGACATCTACTCCCGGCTGTTGAAAGACCGGATTATTTTTATCGGTGGCCCTATCGACGATCACCTGGCCAATTTGGTGATCGCGCAGCTCCTCTTTCTGGAGGCTGAGGACCCGGAAAAAGATATCCATCTCTATATCAACTCGCCCGGGGGGTTGGTTACGGCCGGCATGGCCATTTACGATACCATGCAGTACATTCGGCCGGACGTGTCCACTATCTGTTTAGGCCAGGCAGCCAGCATGGGTGCTTTCCTGCTGACGGCGGGAGCTAAAGGTAAGCGTTATGCTTTGCCTTACGCCCGCATCATGCTGCACCAGCCGCTGGGAGGCTTCCAGGGGCAGGCGACGGAGGTAGAGATTCATGCGCGGGAAATAATGCGGATGCGCGAGATGCTAAACGAGCTCCTTGCCAAACACACAGGACAGCCGGTGGATAAAATTGCGCAGGACACGGAGCGAGACTTCTTTATGTCGGCACAGCAGGCTAGGGACTACGGCGTTATCGATGAGGTTATCACCATGCGTAAAAAACCGGCTAAATAAGGGGGATTTTTATGTTTCGCGATGATAAGGATAAGAGCCAGCTCAGGTGCTCTTTCTGCGGCAAGACCCAGGATCAGGTGAAGAAGCTAGTGGCGGGACCCGGAGTCTACATCTGCGACGAGTGCATCGAGCTCTGCAACGAGATCATCGAAGAGGAACTCAGCGAGGACCTCTCGGCCGAGTTCAGAGATCTCCCTACCCCGAAGGAGATCAAAGAGTTCTTGGATCAATACGTGGTGGGACAGGAACACGCCAAGAGGACGCTGGCCGTAGCAGTTTACAACCACTACAAGCGAGTCCACCTGGGAGGCAAGGTGGATGATGTAGAGCTCCAGAAGAGCAACATCCTGATGCTGGGACCCACCGGCTGCGGGAAAACGCTGCTAGCGCAAACGCTGGCTCGTTTTCTCAACGTTCCCTTTGCTATTGCTGACGCCACCTCGCTCACCGAGGCGGGGTATGTGGGTGAAGACGTAGAAAATATCTTGCTGAAGCTGATCCAGGCAGCCGACTATGACATCGAGAAGGCGGAGCGAGGCATCGTCTACATTGACGAGGTGGATAAAATCGCCCGCAAATCGGAAAACCCTTCGATTACCCGGGATGTTTCGGGTGAGGGAGTGCAACAGGCCTTGCTCAAGATTCTCGAGGGAACCGTGGCCAGCGTGCCACCCCAGGGCGGGCGCAAGCACCCTCACCAGGAGTTTATCCAGATCGACACCACCAACATCCTGTTCATCTGCGGTGGTGCTTTCGAGGGTGTAGATAGGATCATTCAGAGTCGAGTAAGCCGCAAAAGCCTGGGGTTTGGAGCCGACCTGGTGGTGCAGCGGGAGCAAGAGCTGGGAAAGGTTTTGCGGCAAATTCTGCCCCAGGATCTATTGAAGTACGGGTTAATTCCGGAGTTTGTGGGGCGTTTGCCGGTCATCGTGACCCTGGATCCCCTGAGCGAGGACGATTTGGTGTGCATCCTTACCGAGCCGCGCAATGCTTTGATTCGGCAATATCAGAAAATTTTTGAGCTGGACGGAGTGCAGCTGGAGTTCCAGCCGGAGGCGATTCGGGCGGTGGCACAAGAAGCTCTGCGCCGCAACACCGGTGCGCGGGGGCTTCGGGCCATCTTGGAGGAGATCATGCTGGAAATTATGTACGACATTCCTTCTCGCGGGGACGTTACCAAATGTATAATCTCCCGCGATACGGTGCTAAAACGGGAGCAACCGATCATCGTAACTATGGAGAGGGGAAAGCGGAAGAAAGAGGGAGCGGTTTAATTCCTGGCCCCTTCGCTTGGCGGGAGCTGCTCCGGCAGATGGGGCAGCTTTCCCGTCGAGACGGTTGGGGACAGGTATGGGGCAACGCTTTAGGGGCAGTTCAAACCGGCCGAGTGGCAGCGGAAAAAGTTTCAAGCGTCTTTAGCAGGAAATTGACTGGACATATTGAATTATAAAGAGCACCCGAAAATTTTTTTGGAGGAGGAGCAAATTATGGCTCGTATTCCTTACATCGAGACTTCGGAATGCATGGCCTGCGGCACTTGTGAAGTGCTGGTTCCTGAGGTTTTCCGCTTGGATCCCGATAAGGGATATGCGGAAGTTATCGATCCCCACGGCGCTCCGGAGGAAAAGATCCAGGAAGCCATAGATTCTTGTCCAGCGGAGTGCATCCACTGGGTAGAAGAGTAAAAAATAAGCATTAGCGGTTCTTACATCGAAGGTAGGGGGCAACTTTTGGCAGGAAGAGTTGCCCCCTAATTTTTGTCTTGACTCCCAGCTCAGGATGAATATTATGGTATTTGATGTCGAAATTTGCTGCGAAAGGAATGAGGCGATGCGCCAACTGCCAGCCGAGCAGGCTGCTTTGCTGTATCTGGTTCTAGCCTCCCTTTGGATTATCTTTTCCGATCGCTGGCTGGCCTTTGCTTGCCCCTCCCACCTCGGTTATTGCCTCAGCTTGGCTAAAGGGTTGGGTTTTGTGGTGGTGACGACGGTTTTCTTTTACTTGGGCTTGCGGCGTTTTCGCCTCTGGCAGTTGAGGGCGGAGGAGCGTATAGAGCAACTTAATCGTATGTACCTACTTCTGGCCGAAACCAACCATGCTTTGTTGCGTTTGCATAGCGCCGAGCGGCTGCTGCTAGCAGTTTGCCAGACGGCGGTGGAAGAGGGAGCTTTCGCTGCCGCCTGGGCCGCCTTGAAGAACGAGCAGGGTGATTGGGAGGTGGTGGCTCGGGCTGGGCGACCGGTCCCGGCCTTTGTTCCTTCTTCTCTCGTCTCCCCTTATTTGGTGATCAGCGATTTGGCGACTTTTGCTGGCGATTTGCCTTCGCGGGAGGCTTTTCTGGCCCAGGGGATAAAATCACTGCTGGCCCTACCCCTCCAGGTTGGCAAGGAGGACAAAGGTCTTCTGGTTTTCGGGGCGGATAACCCGGCCGCCTTTGGCCAGGAGGAATTAGAACTTCTGGCTCAGATAGCAGCCGATCTTTCCTTTGGGTTAGGAGTCTTAGCGCATCGGGAGCAATGCTTGCGCGTGCAAGAGCAGTTGCATTACCTGATGCACTATGATGCATTAACCGGTTTGCCGCATCGCTTATATTTGGAAGATCATTTGCAGCAGGCGATCGCTAAGGCTCGTAGGCGCCAACCCAGCGCCCTTTTGTTGATCGATATCGATAATTATCATCTGATAAACGATCGGTGGGGTTATAAAGCAGGCGACCGCTTGTTGCAAACGATGGCTCGTTTTTTTCGTGATCGGTTGCGGGAAGGGGATATTTTGGCGCGAGTGGCGGGGGACAAGTTCGTGGTGTTGATGGAGGACGTGGTTGCGGAGGAGGCTATTGCTTGGGCGGAGGAGCTGCGGCGGCAGGTGGAAGAAGCAGTGTTTTCTTTAAATGGGCTGAGCTGCCGCGTTACAATCAGCGTGGGCATCACCATGGTTACTGGTGAGGATCATATGGAAACGGTGATGTGCCAGGCGGATCTGGCTCTCCGACAAGCCAAAGAAGAGGGGCGCAACCGGGTGGTCACGTTTCGCCCGGAGGAGAAGATATTGGCTCGGCTAGAAGAGGAGCAGTATACGCTCCAATTGCTGAAGGAGGCGCTGGTCACTGGTCGCGGGTTGATACTTTTTCTGCAGCCAGTGGTGCGGCTCTCCGACTTATCCGTGGTCCATTACGAGGCTTTGCTGCGGTTGCGCGAGTGCGTGGGGCAATATTGTTCACCGGCGCAGTTCATCCCTCTGGCGGAGCGCTTCGGGTTGATGCCTCGCTTGGATAGGTGGGTAATCGATGCGGCGCTAGATATTCTCCATTCTTATCCGGAAATCAAGCTCTTTATTAATCTCTCGGGGCTGAGCGTAGGGGATGATACTTTGCTGGAATACCTGGAAGCCAAATTGGCAGACAAAGACGTGGCACCAGCGCGCCTGGGGTTCGAGGTCACCGAAACGGCGGCTATAAAGAATATATGGCGGGGGGAAAGGTGGCTAGCGCAGTTGCGGCGGATGGGTTGCGAAGTGGCCCTAGATGATTTCGGTAGCGGTTTTTCTACTTTCAGTTACTTACGTAACCTTCCAGTCGATTATTTGAAAATCGATTTGTCCTTTATCCGGGGGCTCAATGACGATCCCATGCATTGTGCGTTGGTGGAAGCCATGAACTCGGTGGCCCACACGTTGGGCAAAGCTACTGTGGCTGAGGGAATCGAAAACGAGGCTACCCTCCAAAAATTGAAGGAGTTAGGTACCGATTACGGCCAAGGGTATTATTTCGGGTACCCTGAGCCCGTAGAGGTGATCATGTCCCGGCGACTTGAGCGCGCAGGCGTGCCAGATCCTCCGGCTTCCCCCTAACAGTTACCCGTATGCCTTCGCTGCTGTATTCTTGGTGAATCACCCGTATTCTTTCCCGCCATTTCGCCAAGGTGCCTAGCGAGGAGAAAGGGAGCAGGAACTCCAGCTCTTCTTCAGGAAAGAGGAGGTTTTCGATCTGGTATAAGAGTTGCTCCAAGTTGAAGCCCTTCAGAGCTGAGATCACCACGCCATCTATCGGTAGGACACCGCCGTAGCTATCCACTTTGTTGTAGACCTTCAAGATCGGCTTTTCTCCTAGCCCCAATTCCTGTAGCAAAGCCTCTACCGCTTTTTGCTGTTCATCCAGGTAAGGGCTGGTTAGATCCATTATATGGAGAAGAAGGTCAGCAGTTTCTAGCTCTTCCAGAGTGGCCTTAAAGGCTTCTCTCAATTTGGGAGGGAGGTCTTTGATGAATCCTACCGTGTCCACCAGTAAAAACACGCGCCCGGAAGGTAGGGACACTCGGCGGCTCACCGGGTCTAAAGTCGCAAAAAGCCGGTCCTCGGCTAGCACCTTCGGTCCGGATGCGGCTAAAGCATTGAGTAGGGTTGACTTGCCGGCGTTGGTATATCCCACCATAGCAACGATGGGTATTCCGCGGCGCTGGCGGTAGCGGCGTAGGAGTTCTCGGTTGGCGCGTATGGCTTCCAGCTCCCTGCGCAATTCGGCGATCCTTTTCTGGATTGCCCGGCGCAGCACCTCTAGTTTGGTCTCGCCAGGGCCGCGGGTGCCTACGCCGCCGCCCAGGCGGGAAAGCACTCCACCTAGACCGTACAGGCGAGGATACAGGTAAGTGAGCCGGGCTAGCTCCACCTGGATCTTACCCTCTCGCGAACGGGCCCGGCGGCGAAAGATCTCTAGAATGACCTGAGTACGATCCCAGATTGCTACCCGCGGGCCGAAGAGATCTTCTAGCGCTCGTACCTGGCGGGGGGAAAGTTCCCGGTTAAAGACCACGGCCGTGATTAGCTCTCGTTCTACCAATTCTTTTACTTGGGAGATTTTTCCTGGGCCCAGCAAGTAGTGGGGGTCCGGGTGGCGGCGCTGCACCACCTGGTCCACTACTTCCAACCCTATGTTGCGGAGCAGTTCCTGGAGCTCCTGTAGGTCATAGAAAATTTCTTCCTCGCTTTCCTCCTGTGCCAGGTAGCAGATCAGGCTCTTCTCCATGCTTTAGCTCCCAATGTGATCACTCTAATTTTTATTTTACCAGATTAGATTCTCATTGGGGGAACTAGCGTTCCGATACCAGGCTCCCTTGTGGGTTTTCTCTCTTTACGCTGGGGTGTTCTTGAGAACTCCGCCTAACCGATAACTTACAGATCCACGCACCGGTGCTGCAGCGGTTCGGTAACGGGGAGGAGCCCTCTGGGCGTTGACACCGGGTTTAAGGGGCGGGGATAATAATAGGTAGTGGTAAAGGAGGCGATGGGGTGCTGAAGGTTGATGTGGGTCACTTGGTTGCTGGCATCGAGCCGGAGTTACAGTGCTACCGCGAGCCCTTTCTTCGCTTCCAGCAGCGCTTACATAATCGGGAATACCCTTTCACTCTTTCTCTGGACGAGGATGAACAGGCGTCGGAGCTAAGCTTGTTGGCTGAGCGCTTGCGGGCCGACTACGATACTTTTCTGCTTTTGGGAATTGGCGGATCTTCATTAGGGGTCAAGGCCTTGATGCAATTTTTAAAGGGACCCTTTCACAATCTTTTTCACTCTCCCCGGCTACTGGTCTGGGATAATATTTCTCCTCGGCTGGTGCGCGAACTCTCCGACTCGTTGAATTGGAAACGCACCGGGCTGATCTATATCAGTAAGTCGGGCTCTACGCCGGAGACGGCCGCTAATTTTTTGCACTTTTACCAACTTTATCTCGGTGCAGGAGGCAGACCGTCCGATATAGTTTTTATTTGTGATCCAGGAGATAACGGTATTAATCATATTGCCCAGGAAGTGGGAGGGACGCTTCTCCATCTCCCCCCTTCCTTGCCGGGGCGCTATTCGGTTTTGTCGCCGGTGGGGCTTTTCCCGGCCGCCCTTCTGGGCATAGCGGGGGCGGAGTTGATAGAAGGAGCTCGCCTGGTGCACCGGGCGTTGGTCGAGCGGGAAGCGGAAGCCAACCCTTTGTTCTGGCTAGGAGGGGGCATCGCGCATTGGTCAGCCCGGGGCAAGAATATCCACGTTCTCTTCAATTATGAAACCTTGCTAAGCGAGTTTGGACTTTGGTTTATGCAGCTCTGGGCCGAGAGTCTGGGGAAGAAACTTTCGTTGAGCGGAGCAGAAGTGCGGGTCGGCACTACTCCCCTGGCTTGTGTGGGGACCACCGATCAGCATTCGCTCCTCCAGCTTTTCAAAGAAGGTCCGGACGATAAGCTGTATGGTTTCATCAGTCTCGACGAGCACCCGGAAGTGCTTCTGCCCTCGCTGTTCACTACCGAAAGAGAATACGCTTACTTCGGCGGGCGCTCCCTGGGAGAGCAATTGGCCATCGAACAATTGGCCACGGAGATAAGCTTGGTACGCGAGGGGAGGCCCTGCTACCATTTGTCCCTGTCGGAGGTATCCCCACGGGCTTTAGGAGCTCTATTTTACTGGTTCGAGGCGTTGGTGGTGCTGATGGCCGAATTTTGGGGCATTAACCCCTTCGACCAGCCAGGGGTGGAGGAAGGCAAGCAGATTACCTACGCTTTGATGGGGCGCCAGGATTACCGGGATCGCCGCCCCGTCTTCGAAGCGTTGGTGCAGGATTTTTTGCGCCGCCGCCAAGTGTATCGCCTAGACTAATGGGAAAGGAAAGTGCGTTAGTGACCTGGCCTCGTTTGGTGATTATAACCGGTCTTTCAGGAGCAGGAAAAACTCAGGCTTTGCGTTGTCTCGAAGACCTAGGCTTCTTCTGCGTGGACAATTTACCGCCCACTTTGATTCCGACTTTCACTGAGCTCTGTGCGCGAGCAGCTGTGCCCATCAAGAAGATAGCTCTCGTAGTGGATGTGCGTGGAGGGGAGCTCTTCGAGAAAGTCTTCGAGGTTCTGTCGCGTTTTGACCGAGAAGCTGTTCCCTACGAGATAGTTTTTTTGGAAGCCTCCGACGAAGCGCTAGTCCGGCGCTTCAAAGAAACTCGCCGTCCTCATCCACTGGGAGGGGATCTCCTGGACGCCATCCGCGAGGAGAGGAAGCGCCTGGAAGAGTTGCGAGGGCAGGCACATAAGATTATCGACACTTCAAATCTGCCGGTAAGCCAACTCAAGGAGCAGCTGGCTAATCTCTTCGGTGAGACGGAGGCATTGCGACGCTTTCGCATCACCCTGATGTCCTTCGGTTATAAATACGGCATTCCTCTGGATGCCGATCTCTTAATGGATGTGCGTTTTTTGCCCAACCCTCACTACGTGCCGCGGCTTAAGAACTTGACCGGGGAAGAGCCGGAAGTAAAGGATTATGTTTTTGCTTCTCCGATCACGGGGGAGTTTATCGCTCGGTTTAATAGCCTAGTGGAATTTCTGATTCCGCTTTACATCAAAGAAGGAAAGGCTATGCTTACCATAGCAGTGGGTTGCACTGGTGGTAAGCATCGCTCGGTGGTGGTAGTTAAACGTTTGGCTGAAATCCTTCGCAGCAAGGATTATCAAGTAACGGTGCGTCACCGTGATATTAATCGGGATTAGCTTGGAGGGTGGAGGCTTTGCGGCGCTGGATAGGGTGGCTCGTGGTCGGTTCGGGGTTGTTGCTCTTGCTGTGGTGGGGCGGAGGGCGATGGTTAGGAGCTCGGGAACCAGCGCCCGAGGATTCCGGGGCGGTTATTATATTGATGTACCATAAAGTCAACCCCGACCCCAGCGCTGGTGGTTTAGGTCTAAGGATGCCGCCGGAGAAATTCGATTGGCAAATGCGCTACCTTCGCACCCACGGCTATCACGTGGTGAGCCTGGAGGATGCTTACGCCCATCTCAACCAGGGCAAACCATTACCTCCCAAAGCAGTGGTGATTACTTTTGATGACGGTTATCAGGACAATTACTTCTATGCCTGGCCTATCTTGCGGCGTTACGGTTACCCGGCCACGATCTTTTTGGTGGCGGGAGCTATGGGGAAGTATAACTTTTTCGATGCCGACTATGGCCGGCAACCGCGCAACCAGATGCTCACTTGGGAACAGGTTAAAGAAATGGCTGCTTCGGGCCAAATCACTTTTGGCGCTCATACCATGACGCATCCGCATCTGACGCAGGTGGGCTATACTCGCCAGCGGGAGGAGATTTTCAACTCCCGGGCGGTGATTGCGCGGGAACTGGGGCGCCCCGTGGATTTCTTTTCCTACCCTTACGGCGACTTCAACCAGGAAGTAGCCCGTCTGGTCCAGGAGGCTGGCTACAAGGGAGCGGTTACCTGCGTGCAGGGAGTTAACCGACCTGGAGCCGATCCCTATACCTGGAAGCGGGTGCGGGTTATGGGCTCTTACGATGAAGAGAAATTTATTCAGGAACTGAATCGTTACTTATAGAGGACCAAAGGTTACTTGGGGTTGGTGGCGGGTTTTCCCTGGGTGATGGAGGTGAGTTATAATGACTTTTAGAGGGGGTTGGGGAGCTCCGTCTTTCGAAGACAAGGTGAAAAGCGAATTGGCGGGCCTGTTACCTGAGCGTTCCTGCTGCTGTTGGAGTGAATTGGCCGCTTGGGCCCGTATAGCTGCTCAGGTAGTGGAAGAGCGCTCGGAGCGCCACTTGATTTTACGGGTGAAGGGGGCTACTCTGGCCCGCAAAGCCTACCGGCTATTCCGTGCCTTGCTGGGGCAGTCATCGACTGCTATTAGGGTTGAGAAGCTGGACGATGCGTCCGGCCGCCATTACCGGATCAGGGTTCGCAGCCCCGAAGCTGGTTTGCTCATGCGATTGGGCCTTTACGACCGCTGGGGTCGGCCGGTGGATGGTATCCGCAAGTTCCTGCTGCGACGGGAATGCTGCCGCCGCAGTTACTTGCGCGGTTTATTTCTCGCTGCCGGGTGGATAGGTATGGAACGGGGTTACCAGCTGGAATTGGAGCTCCCTACGGAAAAGATGGCGCAGGAGGTGCAGGTGCTATTGGCGCGCCTGGGTATCAGGATGCGTCGCCACTCCCAGCGTCCGAAAGTGCTTTACCTACGCCGGGCTGGGGCTATTGCCGAGTGTTTGCGGCTTATGGGTGCTAGTGGAGCGCTTCTGGAGCTGGAGAGCAGCCGGGTTTTTCGCGAGGTTAAGGGACGGGTGAATCGCCTGGTGAACTGCGAAACGGCCAACCTCACTCGGACGGTGGAAGCCGCTCTTTCGCGCCGGGAGGAGATCGAGGCGTTGGTGGGGAGGATAGGCTTGGAGAATCTGCCTGCCTCCCTCCGTCAGGTGGCGGAGCTCCGCCTGCTTCATCCGGAAGCTACCCTTCGCGAACTCGGGGAACTGGTGCAGCCGCCTATTTCTAAGTCCTGCGTTAACCACCGGTTGCGCCGACTGGCAGCTTTGGCCCAGGAACTCAAGAAGGAAGGGTAAGTTGGATGGCTACCAAGGCCGAAACACGGCTGGAGATAACGCAGAAGTTGGCTTTCCGCCCGGAGTTGCAGCAGGCCGTGGCGGTGTTGCAACTCTCTACCCTAGAGCTCTGGGAGTTCGTGCAGCAGCAATTGATCGAAAATCCTATGCTGGAATTGCGCGAGGAGGACGAAAGGGTGGAGCCAGCAGAGCCGGAGGGTTCGGAAACGGGGTGGATAGATTACCTGGCCGAGGGTGGGGATGCTGGCGACCGCTGGGAGCAGGAAGATCCGGTTACTGAGGCCGTGCCGGCGGCGCCCGGTCCTTCGCTTTATGAATATTTAATGGAGCAATTAGCTTTACTACCTTTAACCCAAGCCGAGCGAGCAGTAGCCGAGTTCCTAGTCGGCAACCTGGATCGGGACGGGTATTTGCGTATGCCCCTATCCGAGGTGGGAAAGCTCCTGGGGGTGCCGGAAGCCCAGGTAGTCCAGGGTTTGACGGTTATACAATCGCTGGAGCCTCCGGGCGTTGGAGCTCGTGACCTGCGCGAGTGTCTACTTCTCCAGCTGGAGCGCTTGCATCCCGAGGACGTCGAAGCGCGTCTGGTGGTGCAGGAGTATCTAGAAGACGTGGCTCAGGAAGATCGGGGAAAGTTAGCCCGTCGGCTAGGCTGGAGCCGGGAAAAGCTAGAACGGGTGGTGGATAGAATCCGCCTGCTTAACCCGAGGCCGGGAAGCGCTTTCGGCACCTATTGGGTGGACTATATTCTTCCCGATGTGCTGGTGCAAGAAGTGGAAGGCCAATATGTGGTGTTGCTCAACGAATCCGCTTATCCCCGCCTGGTGATTAACCCTTCTTACTACCGCCTTTTGCACCAGCCGCAAACTCCTCCTGAAGCCCAAGCTTTTTTGCAGCGGAAATTCAAACAAGCCATTTGGCTCTTGCGGAATCTGGAGCAGCGGCGCCTCACTCTCTATCAGGTTTCAGTGGCTTTAGTGGAAAGGCAGCAAGACTTTTTCCGCCGGGGCTTACCGGGCCTTAAACCTCTCACTTTGCGCGACATAGCTGAAACGGTAGGAGTGCATGAGTCCACCGTTTCCCGCGCCGTAGCCAAAAAATATTTGCAGTGTTCGCGCGGTATCTTCCCTTTGCGGTTTTTCTTCGGTGGCGGCGTGACTGGCGATAGGGGACAGGAGATGGCTGTTCCGGTCATTAAGGATTTTCTTAAACGACTAATCGAGGAAGAAGACCCAGCGTCTCCTCTAAGCGATCAGGAGGTAACGGCAAAATTGCAGGAGCGAGGTATAAAGCTTTCCCGGCGCACGGTGGCTAAGTATCGTACCGAACTAGGAATCCCAAATGCGGCGAAGCGAAGAAAGCGATAAAACACAGTTAAGAAGGGGGTTACGGTAAAGTGGCAGTCAGGGTAGCAATTAACGGTTTTGGCCGCATCGGGAGACTTTTTTTGCGGGCAGCTTGGCTGCGAGAAGAGATAGAAGTGGTAGCCATTAACCACCGCTCTCGGCGTCTCCCCCCTAACGCGGCGGATTACGCCCAAAGGTTGGCGCACAGCTTATACTACGACTCGGTTCACGGAGCTTTCCGCGCCCAGGTAGCTGCCGGTGACCATTCCCTGATAATAGACGGTAAGGAGATCGCCATATTGGCTGAGGGAGATCCATCCCGCCTGCCCTGGAAGGATATGGGGGTAGAGGTTGTGGTGGAGTCCACCGGACATTTTAGGGACGGGAATTTAGCTCGTAATCACTTACTGGCCGGAGCCTTAAAGGTGGTCATTTCCGCCCCGGCCAAAAACGAGGATCTCACCATAGTCATGGGTGTAAATCACGAGCGTTATCAACCGCATCAGCACCACGTGGTTTCCAACGCTTCCTGTACCACTAACTGTCTGGCTCCGGTGGCGAAGGTGCTGCACCAGCGTTTCGGCATTGTAAAAGGGTTAATGAATACGGTGCACGCCTACACCAACGACCAGCAGATCCTGGATATGCCTTACAAGGACTATCGCCGGGGCCGGGCTGCCGCGCTTTCCATTATTCCCACCTCTACCGGCGCGGCTGCAGCCATTGGTAAGGTGCTGCCCGAGCTCGACGGCAAGCTTAACGGCATGGCTTTTCGGGTTCCAGTGCCTAACGTTTCCGTGGTCGATCTGGTAGTGGAGCTTTCTCGTCCGGTCACGGCGGAGGAGGTAAACGCGGCTTTTTCCGAAGCGGCGGCGGGAGAATTAAAGGGTATTCTGGCCTACACAGAAATTCCTTTGGTGTCCTGTGATTACAATGGCAATCCCCACTCGGCGGTGGTGGACGGGCTTTCTACCATGGTGGTCGAAAACAATTTGGTGCGAGTGGTAGCTTGGTATGATAACGAATGGGGCTACTCTTGTCGGCTGGCCGATCTAGTCGCATATCTGGCCGCTCGTGGGCTAAAGTAAAGAAAAAAGGGGGAAGGGCTAATAGTGGCCAAGAAGACGGTACGCGATGTCGAGGTTCGAGGCAAGCGGGTCTTGGTACGGGTGGATTTTAATGTTCCTTTGCACGAGGGAAAGGTGAGCGATGATACCCGCTTGCGCGCCGCTTTGCCTACCATCGAGTATTTATGCCAGCAGGGGGCTCGGGTGATCTTAGTGTCGCATCTGGGCCGTCCCAAAGGTGCTCCCGACCCCTCCCTGCGGCTGGACCCAGTGGCGCAGCGATTGCAGGAACTCCTGGGGAAACCGGTGCGAAAACTAGATCAATGTGTGGGGCCCGAAGTGGAAGCAGCGGTGGATGCCCTGCAGCCGGGGGAGATCTTGCTGCTGGAAAACATCCGCTTTTTGCCCGGAGAGACTAAGAACGATCCTGAACTGGCCCAGAGTTTGGCCCGGCTTTGTGACCTTTACGTCAACGATGCCTTTGGCACTGCTCACCGCGCCCACGCTTCCACGGTGGGGGTGGCTCGGTTGCGCCCAGCGGTGGCGGGACTTTTAATGGCCCGTGAACTGGAGGTATTGGGGCGCTTGCTCTCTGCTCCCGATCGGCCTTTCGCCGCCATCATCGGGGGAGCCAAGATTTCGGATAAGATTGGCGTCCTTCGCAACCTTTTGGGACTGGTGGACTCGCTTCTAATCGGTGGCGGTATGGCCAATACCTTCTTGGTTGCCGAGGGTTACGATCTGGGCCGTTCGCTTTGCGAACTCGATCGCTTGGAGGAAGCCCGCTCTCTCCTCGCCCAGGCGCGGGAGCGCCGCGTGAACCTGGTCTTGCCCGACGATTTGGTGGTGGCACCGGATAAGATTGCGGGAGTCGAACACCGGGTGGTGCCTGTGAACGCCGTGCCCAAAGACTGGATGGCACTCGATGTAGGTCCAGCTACGGTGAAGGCTTTCCGCCAGGTGCTGTCCAGCGCTCGCACTATTTTTTGGAACGGACCTCTGGGCTATTTCGAGCAGCCCCCCTTCGATGAGGGAACGGTAGAAGTGGCCCGGTCTTTGCCCGCGGGTGCCGTTACCGTGATCGGCGGAGGCGATACGGTGGCGGCTGTAACCCGGGCTGGGGTGGCCGATAGGATCACCCATCTTTCCACCGGTGGCGGGGCCTCGCTGGAGTTCCTGGAGGGGAAAGAGCTTCCAGGGGTAGCGGTGCTGGAAGATAAATAAGGGGGGTGGGTTGTTTGCGCGTGCCGCTGATTGCCGGCAACTGGAAAATGAACAAGACTGTACCCGAGGCGGTAACCTTTGTGGAGGAGCTGAAACGCCAGTTCCCCTTCCCCGGGGTGGAGGTGCTGCTGTGCCCCCCCTTTCCTGCCCTATGGCCGGTGGCGCAGGCGCTAGCGGGTACGGAAATCAAGGTGGGGGCACAGAACGTTTACTGGGAAGACGCTGGCGCGTTTACCGGCGAGGTCTCTCCCCCTATGCTCGTTGCCACCGGGTGCCGCTATGTGATTATCGGGCATTCCGAACGCCGTCAGTATTTTGGTGAGACCGACGAGCAGATAGCTCGTAAGTTAAAAGCCGCTTTTCGACACGGGCTCACTCCTATTCTGTGCGTAGGTGAGAGCTTGGAGATCAGAGAGCAGGGAGCCACTTTTGATTTTATCGCTCGGCAATTGGAAGGTGCTCTATCCCGAGTGGGTGAAGAGGAAATAAGTGACCTGGTGGTGGCGTATGAGCCTGTCTGGGCCATTGGCACGGGCCGCACGGCGCAGCCCGAAGACGCTCAAGAAGTAAGCCAGAATATTCGAGAGTGGCTAGCCCACCGTTATTCGTTGACCCTTGCCAATACTTGGCGCATCCAGTATGGTGGTAGTGTAACTCCCGATAACGCGGCCGATTTACTGGCTCAGCCTGATATAGACGGAGCTTTGGTGGGCGGAGCCAGCTTGCAAGTGAGTAGTTTCGCTGCCATAATAAAGGCAGCGGCAAAGGAGGTTTGAGTTTTGGCTTTAATTTCTGATATTTGGGCACGGGAGATTCTGGACTCGCGGGGGAACCCTACCGTCGAAGTGGAGGTAACCTTGGAAGACGGTACGATGGGAAGGGCCGCGGTTCCTTCAGGGGCTTCCACCGGGACTCACGAGGCAGTGGAGCTCCGTGATCACGACGAGAAACGCTATGGGGGCAAGGGAGTTCTGAAAGCGGTAGAGCATGTGAACTCGGTAATTGCCGAAGAGCTAGTGGGACTCAACGCCTTGGAACAAGAGCGTGTAGATCGCCTGCTTATCGGCTTGGACGGCACGCCCAATAAGTCGCGCTTGGGGGCCAACGCCATTCTGGGCGTGAGCTTAGCAGTGGCTCGGGCGGCTGCTGCCTTTCTAGGGCTGCCTCTGTACCGCTACCTGGGGGGGATAGGCGCCACGCTTATGCCGGTACCCATGATGAACGTGCTAAACGGTGGTAAACATGCCGATAACCACCTCGACTTTCAAGAGTTTATGATCGTTCCTCTGGGAGCTCCTAGTCTGGCTGAGGCGCTACGCTGGGGAGTGGAAATATACCAGCACCTTCACGGGATCCTCAAGGACCGGGGTCTGGCCAGTGGCGTGGGCGACGAAGGGGGTTTTGCCCCCGAGCTGGAAAGCAACGAGGAAGCGTTGCAGCTGCTGGTGGAAGCCATTGAGGCGGCGGGTTATGCTCCGGGCGAAGAAGTGGCTCTGGCTCTGGACCCGGCGGCCAGCGAATTTTTCCGCGACGGTCGCTACGTTTTGTCGGGTGAAGGGCGTGAATTCTCTTCGGCGGAGATGGTGGAATACTATGAAGATCTAGCCAATCGCTATCCCATAATCTCCATTGAAGATGGCTTGGCCGAGGAAGACTGGGAAGGCTGGGAACTTCTTACCCGCCGCCTGGGCAACTCGCTGCAGCTGGTGGGAGACGATCTTTTCGTCACCCACCCCGAGCGTTTGCGCCGGGGGATTTCCATGGGGGTGGCCAACGCTATCCTGGTAAAGGTAAACCAGGTCGGCACTTTGACCGAGACCATGGAGACTATCGCCTTGGCTCGCCAGGCGGGTTACCGGTATGTGATTTCCCACCGCTCGGGGGAGACCGAAGACTATTTTATCGCCGATTTAGCGGTGGCCACACGAGCGGGGCAGATCAAAACCGGAGCTCCCTGCCGCAGCGAGCGTGTAGCCAAGTATAACCAGCTCCTGCGAATTGAAGAGCAGCTGGACGACATAGCTTGCTACGCGGGCAAAACCGCTTTTCGGCGCTAGCAAGGGGGAGGAAGGTAATGTTAAAGACAGTGGTTACGGGATTTTATGTCTTGGTATGCATACTGCTGGTTGCGGTGATCATTATGCAATCGGGCCGTAGCGCCGGTCTTTCGGGAGCGGTGGGAGGAGCAGCGGAAACCTTTCTGGGTAAGAAGAAGGGACTGGACGAGTGGCTGGCCAAGGTCACGGTATGGTTGGCAGTGGCTTTCGGGGTGCTTTCGCTCTTGCTGGTGGTTTGGCACCAGAAATAGAGGGGCTAGCTGCTTGAGATGACGAATTCTTTGGATAACATATAGGCCGCGCGTGGAAACATTTAGGAGGAGAATCGCGAGCGACGAAGTGGCGACAATGTTCGAAAGCGGAACACGTCCTGTTTTCAAAAAGGACTTCCTTCTGGTCTAGCAGGCTCGGGATATATCTCCTGAACCAATGGAGCGATTCCACATCGGGTGCGATGTATAGCGGCGCTGCTTGCTCCCGCGGATTGAGCGCGCTGCGCCAGCTTTGACTGCTAGTGGCTGAAGAAAACCCTTGGCTGTGGCATTTGCCACAGCCAAGGGTTAGTTAGCTTGCTCGATCAATACCGCGAACCTTTCGCAGCGATGCGATAGGGGGGGCCAGCCGCCCCTTCGTGCTCGATCTTTAGCTGCAATAGGCTTTTTCTACTGGCGGGGCCACCTGTTTCTTACGGGACATCACGCCGGGCAGCCATACCGAATCCCCCTGGGGTTTAACGCCAAAAGCTTTCTCGATGATGGCCGCGTCACCGGCGTAGTAGAGCTCGGTCCCTTCTTTAATTATGTCAGTGGCCATGAAAATAACCATGTCATAGTTCTTACTTTCTTTAAGTTCCTTGAGATACTGGACGAACTCGTCTTTGCGCTCGTACACCTCGTTTATATCTACCACCTCGGTTTGGCCGATACCCACCTTGCGGCCCGCAAAATCGTAATCCTTGAAGTCTACGTGCACCACATCGGACACCGGCTTACCCTTAATGGAGGCTTTGGCCTTTTTGATATCCACACCGAACTGGTTAGGATCGGCTATACCTGCTATCCGGGCCAGTTCTGCGGCAATGGCTTTGTCCTCCTCAGTGGTAGTGGGGGACTTGAACACCACTGTGTCAGAGAGGATTGCGGCCAGTAGCAATCCAGCGTAGGTGGGATTTTGCCTTACCTGCTCCGGGTAAAGTTTGGCGATGACGGTGGCGGTGCTGCCCACGGGCTCCACGTGGATGAAAATAGGATTGGGGTAGTTGAAGTTCATCTTGTGGTGGTCTATTACTTCCAGAATTTCCAGCTGATCGTGGGTGGCTACACACTGTCCCACCTCGTTGTGATCCACCAGTACCACCTTTTTACCGGCCGCGTTTTCCAGAAGTTCGGGCGCTGGAACCTTGAAGTAGTCTAGTACGTAGGCGGTCTCCTCGTTGAGTTCCCCAGCTCGGGCAGGTTTGTAGCCCTTAATACCGGCATAAACTATGGCCGAGCAGATGCTGTCGGTGTCGGGACACTTATGCCCGATCACATATACTTCGCTCATGGAACCACCTCCTGAGTGATCTTCGCTTAGTGAATATTTTCGCTATCTCGATTTAATTCCCTTCCTCGGCAAGAAAATTTTTTATTGTCGGCCGACTTGTTTAGCCTTCGGGGGGCACTTATAATGGATCGCGGGGTGGGGTGTATGGAAGATAGGCTTTTTAGCCGCTGGCGGCGGAGTTTGGATTGGACCCTGATTGTGACCGTTTTACTGATAACCGCCTACGGCCTTATAGCTATCTCCAGCGCTACCCATGCCACTGGCACCTCGGTCACCGATTCCTTGGTTTACGTGAAGCGCCAGATAATCTGGGTACTTTTGGGTTGGTTGGGAGCGGTGTTCTTGATCTCCTGGCGCTACGAGGAATTGGCCCGGTATAGCTGGTGGATTTATGGGGGGGCTTTTCTTGCTCTGCTGGCGGTCTTAATAATAGGGCACGAAGCTTTGGGGGCGCAGCGCTGGATCAGTATAGGTCCTTTTATCTTTCAACCTTCCGAATTTGCTAAGCTGGGCCTGGTGGTCTGCCTGGCGCAATTTCTTGCTCAGCGGGAGGGTAAACTGCGCGGGATCAAGGATCTGCTACCGGTGTTCGGTTTCGTGGCCCCGCTCTTTTTGCTGGTGGTGTTGCAGCCAGATCTGGGGACGGCGCTGGTCTTTGTTGCTATAACGGTGGGGATGCTGTACATGGCCGGAGCGCCTCCTAAATTGCTGCTAGGCTTAGTGGGTGGGGGGCTGTCTTTAGCTATAGCCTGGATATGGGCTCATTTCCGGTTTGGCGTTCCCATTCCCATGAAAGAGTATCAACTCAACCGCATTACTATTTTCATCGACCCTTGGCGCGATTGGCAGGGTGCCGGCTATCATGTGATCCAATCGCAAATCGCTATTGGCTCGGGCGGGTGGTGGGGCCGCGGACTTTATCATGGTAGCCAAAGCCAGCTCAATTTCCTGCCGGAGCAGCACACCGACTTCATCTTCTCCGTGGTGGGGGAGGAAATGGGTTTTTGGGGCTCGGCTCTACTGCTGCTACTTTATTTGCTACTTCTCTTCCGGGCGGTGAAGATAATGGTGGAAGCCAAGGACGCCTATGGGCGGTTGTTAGCGGCCGGGATCGCCAGCATGATGGCTTTTCATATCTTTGTCAATGTGGGAATGGCGATGGGCATTATGCCTGCGGCCGGTATTCCCCTGCCCTTTTTCAGTTACGGTGGCAGTGCCATGATAGTTAATTTAGCGGGTGTGGGCTTGTTAGAAAATATCTACCGCCGTAGTCGGCGTCTGCTTTTTTAAGCTCATGAATCCCTTTCAGGAAGACTACGCTCGCCATTATGAAGACTGGTACACTACTCCCCAGGGGCGCACGGTATGGAAATTGGAGTGGAGTTGCTTGCGGCGGATGCTAGCCCCGCGCTCGGGAGAAGAAATGCTGGATGCTGGTTGCGGCACGGGCATAGTGGCCAGGGCACTGGCGGCCGAGGGGGTTCGGGTGACGGGGATAGATTCGTCACCGCATATGCTGGAGGTGGCCCGCTCCCGGGGCGGTGCGGGAATAACTTACAGGGAGGGAGACCTGACAGCGCTCCCCTTCGCTGCGAATCGGTTTCACGCCGTGGTCTGCTTCACCGCTCTAGAATTTGTGCGGCAGCCGGAGGCAGCATTGCGGGAAATGTGGCGGGTGCTGCGTCCGGGGGGTAGGCTTGTGCTGGGGGTTTTAAACGAGCGAAGTTCCTGGGCTCGCCGGCGGAAGGGAAAAGGAGTTTTTGCCTGGGCCCGCTTTTACACGGTGGCGGAGCTCAGGCGCCTTTTGCAGGAGCTCAACCCTGAACGAATGAGATGGCGAGGGGTAGTTTATTTTCCTCCCGATCTCTCCCCTTCATTCTTTTTCCTGGTGCCTATCATAGAGGGGTGGGGCCGGCTTTTTTGCCCCGACCGGGCAGCTGTGCTCGTCTTCCGGGCGGATAAGGGGTTCGCTTAAATCGAGGGCTGCAAGAGAATAAAAGCTTCCGGCTAGTAGCCGGAAGTCCGGTTGATCCATGGTGCGGCAGAGAGGATTTGAACCTCCACGGAGTTGCCCCCACCAGATCCTGAGTCTGGCGCGTCTGCCATTCCGCCACTGCCGCTTCTCTGTTCGGTACTGCTACTTATTATAAAGGTTGCCGGTGCTATAGGCAAGTGGTACCCGGGAGTCAGCTGCTCATGGTGGTGCTGAATCCGTGAGATAGCGCCACCATATGCTCAGGAGAAAGAAGCAGCCTGCCAGCCCCACCGCCGCGTACAGGTAGCGGACCAAAGAGACAAAGCTCAGCAGACTCACCGCAAAGGCCAAAGGCACCAGGAGAGTCACTAGCTGATAATAGCTTTCTTTCCGGTGAACCAGGCGGTTGGCTAAGCCGAAGAGGCTGGCCACTGCTGTAGTATAGACTTCACCCAGTAGCACCAGAGCGTAACTTTTCTGAATTCCAGGCCCCAGCACCCCCGCCAGGTGGATCATTGGCACCTCGGAACGCATTGCCTCCCAGGGGAAGCTCAACAATCCCAGGTTGATGGCTGCGGCGCCCAGAAAAAGCCCTCCAGCTCCCCCTGCTGCTCCCCAAAGGAGTTCGCGTCGTTTTTTCGCCTGAGCTCCTAGGGGCGCTAAGACACACACGGCCATCACCAGGTTATAAGCCACGTAAACTAGCACTAACAAGGGACCGTAGGGAAGTAGCGGGCGATAAATCGTGCGCCATAAGTCTAGTTCTGGCAGGTGCGGTGGGTGCCTCCAGGTCAATGATAACCCTAATAGCAAAGCGGCAGCTATCAACAGCGGCGCTATCAGGCTTATGCTTCCGACCACGCCGCTGAGACCGAACAATACGGTGACTAGGGTGAGCCCCAGAAGAGCAATTCTGCCTAGCCAGGGGTGAAGGCCCAACTGCTCGGTGAAAAGCGCCCCTGCTCCGGCGGCCATGGTTGCCAGAGTCAAGAAAAGAAAAACCGCGATGAGTCCATCCAGATATTTGCTTCCTCGAGTCCCGGCGGCCCACTGGATCACCTCCAAATAGGAGTGGGCCCGAAGGCGATGACCAGCTTCCATGATGGCCAAACCGAAAAGGAAAAACAGCAGCGCGGCTAAAAGGAGGGCAGGAAAGCTGGCTAGGCCCTGCAAGGTAAAAAATTGCAAGATCTCTTGTCCGGAGGCGAATCCGGCTCCCACCACCGTTCCCACATAAGTTCCTGCAATGGCCAGCGCTCCTATTCTTCTCATCTCCATCATCCTCCTAGCTAGTATAGTTAGCCGCTGTATAGATTTACTCCTCAAAACCGTTTACAGTACCATTGCTATAGGCTATAATATAATCCTAATAAAGAACACTTATGAAGGGGGCAAATCCCATGGAAGAAAAGATACTTTGGTTTCGACCAAAAGAGGCAGGTAGGTGGGTACGAGCTGGAGTTCCCACTTGCACTATAGGCAAAACGCTGTCTTTGAACGTGGTTAGTTCTCGCCACATCAAGCCCCCCACGCGTGCTAATGTTGGTCTGGATTACGACCATAAAGTGCTGATTATCAAAGAAGACCCGGAGCACGGAGAATTGAAGGTGGAAGCCGTAAACCGGGGAAAAAGCGGTAAAATAGTCAGCCGCACCTTATTGCGTTGGCTTAAGGCCCAGGGGCTAGCAGAGGGACGCTACGTGGGGCATTACGACGAAGAGCTGCGCGCCTTGGTCTTTCCCGTGAGCATTTCCAAGTCGTAAAATAGGACTAAACCTGGATCTTCTTGCTGAAAGGGGTTGTTGCTATTGGCCGGAAGAGCCATAGACGAACGTTTGGTTTCCCGAGCCATCGTTAAGACTTATTTCGAAGAGTTGCTGCAAATGCTGGAGTTCGATGTAGCAGTGGTAGGAGCCGGGCCTTCCGGTCTGACCGCTGCTTATTATCTGGCGCAGGGGGGGTTAAGGACCGTAGTCTTCGAGCGCCGTTTAAGTGTAGGCGGCGGCATGTGGGGTGGCGCCATGATGTTTAATTATCTGGTTTTCCAGGAGGACGCCCGCCCCCTTTTCGAGACCATGGGAGTCCGCTATCAGGAATTTCAGCCCGGTTATTATGTGGCCCAGGCTGTGGAAGCGGTGGCGGCCTTTACTCTAAACGCTTGCCGTGCCGGTGCCCGCATAATGAACCTCATTTCTGTGGAAGATCTGGTCCTACGGGACAATCGCGTCTCCGGCTTGGTGCTTAACTGGACGGCGGTGGATATGGCCGGTATGCACGTGGACCCCTTAGCCGTCCATTGCCCTTACATTATCGATGCCACTGGGCACGATGCCGAGGTAGTCCGCATCCTTACTCATAAAAACCAGGTAGCCCTTCAGGTCTCCGGCGGACAAGTGCGGGGGGAAAAATCGCTCTGGTCCGATCGTGGAGAACAGCAGACCCTAGACTATTCGGGCGAGGTTTTCCCCGGCCTTTACGTGGTAGGTATGGCTGCTATCGCGGTGGCCGGCGGTCACCGCATGGGTCCTATTTTCGGAGGTATGGTGCTTTCGGGCAAGAAAGTGGCGGAGATGATCATTGAGGACTATCGGCGGCGTAGAAGTTAAAGCGGCTTCGCCAGGCCTATTGGGGCGAACTCAGGCCGAGTATCGGCAGCGCTAGAAGTGTAAGGGTGGGAGAGAGGCTTGTTACTTTTTTGGCTGGCTTGCCTTTTGGTTCTGGGGTTGGATCAATGGAGTAAGTATTGGGCGGTGACCCACCTTTCCCATCCTGTTCCACTGGCTGGCGGTCTCATCACTCTACGCTGCGTGCGGAATCCGGGAGCGGCCTTCGGCCTTATGGCTCACCAAAACTTCTGGCTTATAACGATAGCGTTATTGGCCATAGCGGCCCTCATTTGGGGATACCGGCGCCTACCCTCCCTCCCGGCTCCAGTGCGTTTGGGCCTGGGGCTCTTTCTGGGGGGTACGTTGGGTAATTTGCTCGACCGGTTGCGCGGAGGGTGTGTGGTTGATTTTATTGATCTGGGATGGTGGCCGGTGTTTAATCTGGCTGACGTCGCCATTCTGGTGGGAGTAGTCCTCGTGTTATGGTATTGGTGGGGGCGAGAAACTTGACTCTGGCTTGTCGCTTGCGGGTGGAGGAGAGCGAGGTGGGCCTCCGCCTGGATCTTTACCTGGCTCGTAACCTTGCTGAGAGCAGTCGTTCTTACCTGCAGCGCCTGATAAACGAGGGTTACGTTAAAGTCGAAGGCCGGCGGGTAAAGCCTAGTTATCGGGTGAAGCTGGGGGAAGAGGTGCTGGTTTTCTCTCCCCCGACCGCTTCCCTGAAGCTGGAACCGGAGCCCCTTCCTTTGGAGATAATTTACGAAGATGAAGAAGTGCTGGTGGTCAATAAACCGCGAGGGATGGTGGTTCACCCGGGCGCTGGTTGCCAGCGGGGAACCCTGGTTAATGCTCTTCTTTATCATTGCCGCCAGCTTTCGAGCATCAACGGGGTGCTCCGCCCCGGCATTGTGCACCGGTTAGATAAGGACACCTCTGGTTTGTTGGTGGTAGCCAAAACTGATGCGGCCCACCTTTCGCTTTCGGCTCAGTTCCAGGAGCGGCGGGTGGTTAAAGAATACCTGGCCCTGGTTTACGGGGAGGTGCAGAAAGAGGAGGGGATGATAGAGGCTCCGATAGGGAGGCATCCCCGTCAACGAAAAAAAATGTCGATAGTGGAAGGTGGACGCCAGGCACGTACTTTTTTTCAAGTGGTAGAACGTTTCCTCGGTTACACTTTACTGCGCCTGCGTCCGGAGACCGGGCGCACCCATCAAATTAGGGTTCATCTCCACTACCTGGGTCATCCGGTGGTGGGGGACCTCAAATATGGCCCGGCTCGCCCCCATCTGGGGCTAGAGGGACAGTTTTTGCACGCGAAAAAACTGGGTTTCTTTCACCCCCGCACCGGTGCCTTTATGTGTTTCGAGGCCCCGCTTCCACCGGAACTGGAACGGGTACTAGCCGAGCTCCGCGCGCGCCGCGCTGGTGACCACCTGATTTCTCCATTTCTCCAGCCAGAAAAAGGTGTCGCTCCGCAGTCCTCGCCGAAGAGCGGCCAGCGCTAAAACCTCTTCCGGTAAAATGTTACCCAGATGCACGTAGGGGCCCAGACGGCGTATTAGAGCCAGTTGTTGGGTGGGCAGGGGAGCTTCCCAGATCAGGCGTTGGGGATCGGCTACCAAATCCAAGAGGCGGCTGAAATGATGTTCTTTGATGCCGCCTTCCGCGTCGTATATGCCCACTCCTTTGCCTTGCTCTCTGCCTTCCACGATGACCCACTGAGCTCCGGCCTCTAGGTCGGCTTCAATTTGCTGGGCAATTGCGGGGGGATCGAAAGGATAACAGGGATTCTTTTTCCCCACCTCGCTAAGCACCGTGAACCCTGCTTCGCTGGCTAGACGGATTAATCGCCGACGGGTGCGAGCCTCATAGCTTACGGTACCCTCGGAGATTTCCAAAGTGGAAAAGCCCCATTGGGATAGCGTCCTTAGCGCTTGTTCCAAGCTCTTCCCCCGTGCCAACTCGATTTCCAGCCAGGTTCCTCCCGGGTAGACTTTAATGCCGTGGCTATGTCCCAGTTCCACCTTGCGACGCAGGATCTCCGGCGGATACAAAGCGGCGGTGCCAAAGCCCAGTTTCAGGAAATGAAAATAGGTACCCGCCACCTCCAGGAGATCTTCCAGTTCCCGTATACCCAAGCCTTTATCTAACACCATGGTGATTCCCTGTTCCGGCAATCAACTCGCTCCCTTGTCAAAGCTATCACAGGATTAATGTATGCAAGGTACCAGGCTAGGGGTGCTTTCGTTGCTGTAGGTGGCCTAGGAGCAATAGAGCGAAGGTAAACCCGGCCAAAAGGCCGGATAGGACGAAAGCAAGCCGGGGGTTTAGGAGGCTGAATAGAGCGGGACCGCTAGCAGCTCCAAAGAAGCGCACTCCGCCGTAAAGGGAAGTAACCAATCCCCGCGTAGCTGGTCCGGTGCTAGAGGTGACCAGCGTGTTGAGGGAAGTTAGGGTGACGCCGGCACTGACGCCGATAGCGGCGGCCACGGCGAGCTGGGGTAGCAGCTGGCTAACGCTTGCCAATCCCATAATTGCCTGCCCGGACACGGCCGTGCCCCCGAGGGCTAAGTAGCGCAGTTGTGGGCTTTGGGGTCGAACAAAGCGACTGGTGATGACGGCGGAGGTGCAAGCGCAAGCGGTGGGCAAGGCCAACCACAGCCCTTTGCTTATTCCCTTTATTCCCCACACGACTTCTAGATGCTCGGAAAGAAAGAAAAGCAAACCAAATAAGACGAAAAGGGTAGTGAAGCCGGAAAGAAAAGCTCCGATAAGCACTAGACCCTGGTGCTGGCTTAGGCGTTGTAACTTGTCCTGATAAGCTACAGAGGGGATGAGGTTTTTCTGCCCGCGCGTTTCTGGTATTAGCCGCCAAAGAAGAAAGAGTAGGGGAAGGGTTAGAGCGGGGAAAAGAAAAAAGGGATAGAAAAAGCCCAATAATCCCAGGGCGGCTCCCAATATAGGACTGATTATCTTACCCAGGCCGTTGAAGGCTTCGAAGAGGCCCATAGCTTGCACTCTATCTCTTCCTTGGAATGCATCTCCGATTATAGCCATGGCCACCGGTGCTGTTCCCGCCGCTCCCAGGCCTTGCAGGGTTCTGCTCAGCAGCAGGAGGTGAACAGAGGAAGCCAAAGCGCTAACCCCTGCTCCTAGTCCTCCTAGGGTGAAGAGAACAAGGGAGGGCAACAATACCCGACGGCGTCCCGCCCGGTCGGCCAAAAAACCAGCTCCGGGGATGGCGAACCCGGCAGCCAGCGAGAAGAGCGAAAGCACTAAGCCGGTCTGGAAGTTGGTCATCCCCAGGTTTCTTTTTAAACTGGGAAGAATCGGGATGAGCAGGGAATTGCCCAGCACCATGATCAAGGGGACACCCGCCAGTACCCACGCTTTGCTTCTTTCCATAGTCGATCAGGGGTTAATATGCCCCCGTCTAATCCCCAGAATACCTGGTCTAAAGGTAGGGATAACGGCGTATCTTGCTATAAAGATCGCAGCATAACTGGGGGAGCATTCTTGTTTAAGGTGCAGGACCCCGTAGTTTGGGGAATGGCTTCCCTGCGTTTTTTCTCCTCCGCGTTAGAGTTCATTTGTGCCTGGCTTATGCTTTATGGGGGCCGGGTGGAAGTGGCGCTGAAAATAAATGCTTTTATGAGCCTGGTAGGTCCTAGCGTTCTCTTTCTAGTCACTCTCCTGGGGCTGGCCGGCTTGGCTGGCCGCCTTCCCTTATTCAACCTCCTGTGCCTATTAATGGGATTAGGGCTCATCCTCTGGAGCCTTAGGAGCCTGGGTTAAGCGCTAAACTTGGCTAGCCGTTGGGCGTGCGCCAGCATAAGGTTCAGATTGTAAACCAGAGGGAAGTGCCCTAACGCTCCTCGGGAGCAAGCCTGCTCGCCGAAACCAGTAGTATCCTGATGGTAGCGGGCCCAACGTGAGGCTAGCAGGTAGGGCACCGGATGCCAACTATGCCCCCGATAAAGGGCAGGGGTGCTATGGTCGCCGGTGATTACCAAAACATCGGGTCGGAGTTCCAAGAGCAGAGGCAGGTGTTGGTCGAAATTCTCTATCGCTTGGATCTTGCCTGCGATATCGCCATCTTCCCCCCTAGAGTCGGTGGCTTTTACGTGAAAGAAGAAGAAGTCGTAGTTTTCCCAGGCGCTTCGCAGCTCGTCGATTTGACCCTTTAGGGTTTCCTCCGGCACCTTCAAGACATCCATGCCCACTAAGGAGGCTAGGCCACGATACATCGGGTAAAGGGCGATGGCGGCCGAACGCAGTTGGAAGCGCTGGTTAAAGGGCCGAAGCTCGGGGCGCCGCGAGAAACCGCGCAAAAGGGCGAAGTTGGTGGATGGCTCTGCGTGTAGAACTTCGGATAACTGCTCTAGGAATCGAGCGGCCAATTCGGCAGTGCGGGCGGCGCTGGGTGCCAGAGCTCGCGGCGGCAGGGGCGGCACTTCTACCGCTTGAGGATCGGTATCTGCTACCTGAGGATCGAGAGCGGGATCGCGGAACACCAGCACGAACCGGTGCTCCTTTACCGGGCGAATGAAAACCGGTACGCCATCGATCTGGGGAATAGCTTCCTGCAGACGCTGGCATAGGGCGCGGCAATGCTCGGTAGAAGGGCGACCGGCGCGGCGGTCGATAATTATAGGCCCTTGGGGCGTGAAGCGAGCCGTAGCGAAATTGCCTCTCACGGCAACATCTCCTGATTCTAGAGGAAAATCGATGCCTAGGGCTTCCAGTACGCCCCGCCCGATCACGTGTTTGGTGGGATCGTAACCAAAAAGGGCTAGATGCCCAGCGCTGGAGCCGGGAGTTACGCCGGGGAGGACGGGGTGGGCTAGTCCCAACTCGGCAGTGCGCGCCAAAGCGTCCATATGGGGAGTATGAGCGGCTTCCAATTCTGTCTGCCCGTTTTTTTCTGGCAGGGGAAGCCCCCCCAGCCCATCCAACACCACCAGCAGCATTTTGGTGTGCGCGGGCCGGACCAGTTCTTCTAGGAGCTCAGCTTGCAAGTGCGTTCCCTCTCCTTCCGACAAGCTTTTCTCTTCATTTTACCACCAAATCTCTGATCTTACGGTCTCCAGTTTTGGCCGTAAGTCTGCTATACTGCTGCTGCACGAGTAATTCTGCTCTGCTCGCCAGGTATTGCTTCTGGCAGCGAGGAGAATCCCAGTGGGGTATCGCTATGCTCCGCTGGCCGATGAGGGCTAGACTTTTCCCCGGATTACCCGTTAAAATGGGTGTTTAACAAAGGCCGGTTGGTTAATTCGGGTGTTAAAGAGTAAAGGATTTTGCCTTTGCGAGTGGAATATAAGGTTAGTTAATCGTAGAATGCAGGCGAAGGAGTTCGAAAAGATTGCGGCAGGATCTACTGGTGGTGGAGAATCTTTCGCTACGCTTTGGTGGAGTAGCGGCTCTGACTAGTATCGATCTCAGCGTGCGCCGGGGGGATATCCTGGCCGTCATCGGTCCCAATGGGGCGGGCAAGACTAGTTTTCTCAACTGCGTGAGCGGGCTTTATCGGCCTTCGGAGGGACGAATAATATTTGCGGGCCAGGAGATCACGCATTTGGCTCCGCATCGGCGAGCGGCGCTGGGCATCGCCCGCACCTTCCAAAACATAGAGCTTTTCAAGCATATGACTGTTCTTGATAACATCATGTTAGGGCGGCATGTGCATCTCCGCTCCGGCATCCTGGGGGGAGGTATTTACTGGGGTTTGGCACAGAAGGAGGAGGTTCGCCACCGCCGTCGGGTGGAGGAGATCATCGACTTCCTCGAAATTGAGTTCATCCGTAACCGCGTGGTGGGATCGCTCGCTTACGGTTTGCAGAAGCGGGTGGAGCTGGCTCGAGCGCTGGCCTTGGAGCCCCAGATTTTGTTGTTAGATGAACCCATGGCAGGCATGAATGTGGAGGAAAAGGAAGACATAGCCCGTTTTATTCTTGACATTGCTGAGGAATGGGGAGTTACTTTAGTGCTGGTTGAGCACGACATGGGTGTGGTTATGGATCTTTCTGAGCGGGTGGTGGTATTCGACTTCGGGCGCAAAATTGCCGAAGGCAGCCCGGAAGAAATAAGAAACAATCCCAGGGTAGTAGAGGCATACCTGGGAGGACAACTGGCGGAGGAGGAGTGAAAGCGGAGAAAATGCGGGAGGAAACTTTTCCCCAGCTCCTTTATCGTAATGCGCAGCGGTGGGGTAAACGAGTGGCTTTGCGGGAGAAAGAGTTTGGCATCTGGCAGACCGTTTCTTGGGAAGAGTACCTGCGGCATGTTCGTAATTTTGCTCTGGGACTTTACTCTCTTGGCTTTCAGCCGGGTGACAAGCTGGCCATTATAGGGGACAACCGTCCGGAGTGGGTGTACGCCGAGCTGGCGGCTCAGGCGGTAGGTGGCGTGGCAGTGGGCATTTATCAGGATTCATTGCCTAATGAAATCGCTTACGTGATCAATCATTCCGATGCTCGCTTCGTGGTGGCCGAGGATCAAGAGCAGGTGGATAAGGTCCTGGAGATAAAAGGGGAGCTCCCTGCTCTGGCAAGGGTGGTCTACTACGAACCTCGAGGACTGCGCCACTATCACGACCCGCTCTTGCTCTCCTTTCCGGCGGTGGAGAAGTTGGGCGAGGAATTGGCCCGCAGCCAGCCCCATCTTTTTCAAGAATGGGTGGAGCGAGGCCGAGGGGATGATTTGGCGGTAATCGCTTACACCTCGGGCACCACCGGATTTCCCAAGGGGGCCATGCTCACCCACCGCAACATGCTTAGTATGGCTCGGGGTCTGCTTTCTGTCGATCCTATGCAACCGGGTGATGAATACCTATCTTCGCTCCCTCTGGCCTGGATGGGGGAGCAGATGATGACCGTATCCTCGGCCTTGTGGATCGGTTTCACGGTGAATTTTCCGGAAGAAACCAGCACCGTTCGCGAGAATCTACGCGAGATTGGCCCCCATACCATGTTTTCTCCCCCCCGCATTTATGAGGACTTAGTTTCTAGTATACAGGTAAAAATGGATGACTCTACTTGGCTAAAGCGGACGCTGTACCGTTTTTTCCTGGGGGTAGGTTACCGGGTAGCCGATTGCCGTTTTGCACGGCGGTCTCCCTCGTTAGGTTTGCGGGTGCTGAACGCCCTGGGGGAGTTTTTAATTTTTAGCGCTATCAAGGATCATTTAGGATTCTGTAGGTTGCGCCGGGCTTATACTGGGGGCGCGGCTTTGGGGCCGGAGGTCTTTCGTTTTTTCCACGCCCTAGGTATTAATCTCAAGCAAATTTACGGCCAGACCGAGATAGCGGGGATCTCGGTGGTGCACCGTGACGGGGACATTAAATTCCACACGGTGGGGCAACCTCTACCGGATACGGAGATCCGCATCTCCCCGGAAGGGGAAATATTGTCTCGTAGCCCGGCGGTTTTCGTGGGCTACTACAAGGACCCCGAAGCCACGGCGAAGACTTTGGTTGATGGCTGGTTGCACTCCGGCGATGCGGGCTACCTGGACGAGGACGGTCATCTGGTGGTTATCGATCGGCTGAAGGATGTAATCCGCCTGAAGGATGGGAGCATTTTCTCTCCCCAGTTTATCAGCAATCAATTAAAATTCTCCCCTTACATTAAGGAAGCAGTGGTGGTGGGGCAGAACCGTCCTTACGTGGTCGCCCTGATCAATATCGATGCCTCTAACGTCGGTCGGTGGGCCGAGTTACACCGGATTCCCTATACCACTTATGTGGATTTAACCCAGAAGCCGGAGGTCCAGCGGCTTATATGCCGAGAGGTGGCGCGGGTGAACCGAGAGCTCCCTCCGGAGGTACGGGTTAAGAAGTTTGTAATCTTGCACAAGGAATTGGATGCGGATGACGAAGAACTTACCCGCACTCGCAAGGTGCGTCTAGGCTTTGTCCTCAACAAATACGCCCAGCTCATCGAGGGGATGTACGCTGGTGCCAGGGAGATCCCGGTGGAGGCCAGGGTGAAGTATCGCGACGGGCGGGAAGGCGTGGTCAAGACTAAACTCCAGGTGCTGGAGCCAGAGGAGGTGCGATAGGTGTTCTGGCAACTTTTGTTTGCTGGGTTGGCGATCGGTAGCATTTACGCTCTGGTAGCGCTGGGCTTTGTGCTGATTTATAAGGCCAGTGGCTGTCTCAACTTTGCCCAAGGGGAATTCTTGCTGCTGGGTGCTTACGTGGCTCTGACTTTGGTGACGGCGTATAAAGTCCCTTTCCTGCCTGCGGTAGCCTTGACTCTGGGGGTGGCCATTCTCGTGGGTCTTATGGTGGAGCGCCTGGTTTTGCGCCCCCTCATCGGCGAGCCAATAATTGCGGTCATCATGGTCACCCTGGGGCTTTCCGTCCTCATGCGAGGGGTTTTTCAGGCTTTTTGGGGAACTGACACTAGGGTATTTCCCCCCATATTCCCCCAGGAGCCGATCACCCTGTGTGGGGTGAGCATATCGGCGGTTTACCTATGGTCGCTGGGTCTGGCTCTTCTTTTGTTATTTCTTCTTACTCTCTTTTTCAAATACACCACCACCGGGATCGCCATGCGGGCGGTGGCGGATGACCAGCAGGCTTCCCTCTCGGTGGGCATTAATGTTAAGCGCATCTTTGGCCTTACCTGGGCCATTGCTGCGGTGGTGGCTGCGGTGGGGGGCATTCTGCTTGGCAACATTAACGGAGTTAATGCTTCCCTAGCTGCGCTGGGACTTAAGGTGTTGCCGGTGGTGATCCTAGGAGGGTTGGAGAGTATCCCCGGGGCAGTGGTGGGTGGTTTTATTATTGGTCTCCTGGAGAGCTTCGTTGGGGGGTATCTAGACCCTTTGGTGGGGGGCGGCTTGCGGGAGGTAGTTCCTTTCATCGTCTTGTTGCTGGTGCTCCTGGTGCGGCCTTACGGGCTCTTTGGCGAGGAAATTATTGAAAGGGTGTAAGCGATGCGACTGCGCTTTCCTTGGACTACTGATTGTGGGCTATTTTTTACCAGTTACGAGAGGGAGCGGGCTTTTTTGGTCTCGCTTCCGGCCAAGCTTAAGGTGCTGGGCGTATTGGCTTTGCTCCTATTGCTACCCTGGTTAGTAGGACCTTATCCAGTTCGCATTGCCAGCCAGGTGGCCATCATGGTACTGGGGGCAGTGGGGTTGAATCTTCTTACTGGTTTCGCCGGGCAGATCTCGGTGGGGCACGCTGCCTTCATGGGAGTAGGTGCCTACACGGTGGGGGCGCTTACTACCAAGCTAGGTCTTTCTTTCTGGGTGGCGTTGCCCCTCGGAGGGCTAGCGGCGGCGCTGGTGGGTACCCTCTTCGGGCTCCCTTCTTTGCGTTTAAAGGGATTGTATCTGGCTATCGCTACGCTGGCGGCTCAGGTGATTCTGGATTTTGCTTTTGTTCGCCTGGAGCCGATCACCGGGGGACCAGCGGGGCTGGTGCTGTCTTCTCCCCAGTTGGGTCCCTGGTCTTTGGCTGACGACACCAGCTTCTATTATGTCGTACTAACCCTGGCGGTGGCGGGGGTAATTTTCGCTCTCAATCTTTCCCGCAGCCGGGTGGGGCGGGCTTTCATGGCGGTGCGGGATCGGGACTTGGCCGCTTCCATGCTGGGGATCGATCCCTTTAGTTACAAGCTGCGGGCTTTCTTTCTGAGCTCCTTTTACGCCGGAATAGCAGGGGGGATGCTGGCTGCCTATATCAGAGTGGTCACTCCCGAGCAATTCACGCTGGACGTTTCTATCCAGTTTCTGGCTATGATCGTGATTGGGGGCTTAGGCGATGTGTTAGGATCGGTTTATGGTGCCATTTTCATTTCCCTGTTACCCATCGCTCTTAGCTACATGGCGCAGTCGCTGCAGGGAGTTTTTCCTCAGATGGTGAATTTGCTTTCGGCGTGCCAGCTGATCTTATTTGGTTTGGTTATCATTATTTTCCTCATCTTTGAGCCCCAGGGGCTGGCGAAGTTATGGCGCAGCGTCAAAGCTTATTTTCGCCTATGGCCTTTTTCCTATTGAGGAGGTGGGAAGTCGCAGCGAGGGTGGTGGTGCTTTCTGCTTGCCACAAATTTACTTTAAAGAGTACAAGATCAGGGGGGAAAAGAATGAAAGGTTACAGGTGGGTGTTAGGTGCGCTATGCCTTCTGGGATTGATATTCCTTGCCGGTTGCGGAGGCAAGGCAGCTGGTCCTTCAGGTGAGGCACCAATCAAGATTGGAGCCATTTTCGACCTGACCGGCCCCACTGCCGATGTGGGAGTGCCTTACGCCGAGGGGGTGCGGGCTTACTTTGATTATGTAAACCAGCATGGTGGTATAAATGGGCGAAGGGTGGAGCTCCGAGAAATCGATTACGCTTACGACAAGAACCGGGCCGTAGACGCCTATAACCGGCTGGTGAAACAAGATCGCGTGATTGCCATTCTAGGTTGGGGGACCGGGGATACGGAAGCGCTCAAGAGCATGATTGCTACCGATAAGATTCCATACATTTCGGGTTCTTACTCCGAAGGGTTGGCGGACATTAAAGCTTGCCCCTATAATTTCCTGGTGGCGGCTTCTTATTCCGATCAGGCTAAGACGGCGCTTAAATGGATTAAGGATAACTGGAAAGGTGCGGGTAGTCCTAAGGTAGCCTTCGTCTATAACGATACTCCCTTTGGTCGGTCGCCCATCGACGATGCCAAAAAGTTCGCCAAGGAGATAGGAGTGGATGTGGTTGGCGATGAGATCGTGGGGCTGACTGCACTGGATGCCACTCCGCAGATGCTCGATCTCAAGAATAAAGGAGCCGATTACGCCATCGTTCAGGGGACTTCCAACTTGGCAGCCACCACGCTAAAAGACGCTAAGAAATTAGGCGTGACCACTCAGTTTATCGGCCTGAACTGGGCGTCCGATGAGAAGGTGATCAGCCTGGCTGGTCCAGCGGCGGAAGGCTATATCGGTGTAATTCCCTTCGCTTTCCCCTATGACAACGCTCCTGGCTTGGCTCCGATCCGGGAATACCTGCAGTCTAAGGGACAGAAGCTGGAAGACAAGAACCAAAAATTTATTCAGGGATGGGTTTCGGCCATGGTGATGCTGGAGGGGGTCAAACTAGCCGGGAACAACCTTACTGGTGAAGGGGTGTGCAAAGGGCTGGAGAGTATCAAAGACTTCAGCACCGGCGGGCTTTCGGCTCCCATAACTTTCTCCGCCACCAGCCACCGGGGTACCGATAAGGTACGATTGGCCAAGGTGGAAAAAGGCAAGTTTGTTTACATTACCGACTGGATTAGCTATAAGTAGGGCGCGGGGGTGCCCCAGGGGCACCCCCGCTCAGCTGCGGGAGGGGTGCGTCCTTGCTGGAACTGAACAATGTGGAGGTCATTTACGACCGGGTGGTGCTGGTATTGAAAGGCCTTTCGCTCCGCGTGCCTCCACATAGTATTGTGGCGTTACTAGGGGCTAACGGGGCGGGGAAAACTACCACCCTTAAGGCAATTTCCGGGCTTTTGCAGGTGGAGCGGGGCAGGGTCACCGATGGTCAAATCACTTTTCAGGGAAAAGATATAACCAATTGGGGACCGGAGCGAATAGCCCGGTTGGGTATCTTTCACGTACTGGAGGGGCGGCACGTATTCGAGCACCTGACCGTGGAGGAAAATCTGATGGCTGCCACTTGTCTCCGGCGCGATCGTTCGGGAATCAGAAAGGATCTGGACAAAGTTTTCGCTTATTTCCCTCGTCTGCAGGAGTTGCGCCATCGGGTGGCTGGCTATCTTTCAGGTGGGGAGCAGCAGATGCTGGCTATAGGTCGGGCTTTGATGTCTCGCCCTCAACTTATATTGTTGGATGAACCTTCGTTGGGGCTTTCTCCCTTGCTGGTGGGGGAGATTTTTCGCATCGTTCAGGAAATTAATCGGCGGGAGCAGGTCACGATTCTGGTGGTAGAGCAGAACGCCCGGGTGGCTCTGGAGGTAGCCGATTACGCTTACATTATGGAAAATGGGCGCATAGTCCTGGAAGGAGAACCGCGGCGGCTGAAAGAAAATGAAGATGTGAGGGAGTTTTATCTCGGGCTTACTCCCGAGGGGCGGAAACACTACCGCGAAGTGAAGCACTATAAGCGCCGTAAGAGGTGGCTATCGTGAGCTTTGCGAGTTGGTCCGACTTCATTAATTACGCTTACCACCATGCCCCAGCGGTGAAAGAGCTCCTGGATCGAGCCGGAGTGCGCCCGGAGGAGTTACGCTCCCCGGAAGATCTTCCCCGTTTGCCTCTATTGCGCAAAACGGAGTTGGCTCAGCGACAGCGGAGAGAGCTCCCTTTCGGTGGTTTTTTGGCTGTGCCCCCCACTGCTTTACGCCGGATTTTCGTTTCCCCAGGACCTATTTACGATCCCCAAGGGGAGGCGGAGGATTATTGGCGCTGGGGAGAAGCTCTGGCTGCCGCTGGCTTTGGCCTGGGGGACATCGTGCAGGTCACTTTTTCTTACCATTTGACTCCGGCCGGATTTATGTTTGACGAAGCCCTCCGCCGTCTTGGCTGTGTGGTGGTGCCGGCGGGAGTGGGGAATGCCGAGCTGCAGGTCAAAATTATGTGTGATTTGGGAGTTAATGGCTATATCGGGGTGCCTAGTTTTCTTTACGCCTTAATAAAGAAGGCGGAAGAAATGGGCTTGGCGGAGGAGTTGAAGTTGCGTCGGGCTTGGGTGACGGCGGAGCATCTGGCCCCGGAGCTCCGCCAGTTGCTGCAAGAGCAGTACGGCATTGAAGTTTTCCAGGGTTACGGGACGGCGGATACGGGCTGCGTAGCCTACGAGTGTCCGGTTAAGCAGGGGATGCACTTAGCTCAGGGTGTCGTTGTGGAGATAGTGGATCCGGAGACGGGGCAGCCGGTAAAGGAGGGGGAGGCGGGTGAGGTGGTGCTCACCCTGATGGATACCACCTATCCCCTTCTGCGCCTGGCCACCGGTGACCTGAGCTCCTTCATAGACGAGCCCTGCCCCTGCGGGCGTCCAGGCAGGCGCCTGGCGGGAGTGCTGGGGCGCACGGCAGCAGGGGTCAAGGTGCGAGGCCTTTTCCTCTATCCCCATCAGGTCAAAGCTCTGGCCCAGGAATTCCCGGAGATCAAAGCTTTGCGAGCCGTGATCACCCAGCGCGATTTTAAAGACGAACTCACGTTGGAGGCAGAGCTGGCGGAAGGGGTGGAGCCTGGGGAGGAACTGGCAGAGCGCGTGGCGGCCCGAGCCAAAGAGCTCCTTCGTTTGCGTAGCCAGGTGACTTTTGTCCCACCAGGAACAGTGGGTGAGGAGTTGGTATGCGACCGGAGAAGCCGCTAAAGGAAGAGAGTAAACCAGAAGAGGAGCTCGTTGTGAAGGCGCACGTGCGCGCTCATTTGGCCAACGAGCGTACCTTTTTGGCCTGGGTACGCACCTGCCTGGCTCTTATTGCCTTTGGCTTCGTGTTAGTGCGCTGGACTTCCCTGGTTGAGATAGCGGCGCCTGGGGGGGCAGCGCGGGTGGGCGGGCTTCATCTAAAATTGATGGGGGAGATTCTGCTAGGTGGAGCGGCGCTGCTACTACTATTGGCCACCGGGCGCTTTTTAGCGGTGCGGCGTCAGCTCATTCAGGGTATTTACCGCCCCACTGTGACGCTCGATCTGGTGGTGGTAGGTTTCCTGCTATTGATCACGGTGTTGTTGGCTCTGGTCTCCCATCATGCGGCCTCCCCCTGCTGAAAGGAGCGATGCCTTCATGGGGGTAAGTTATCTGCGGGTATCAGTGACCGACCGCTGTAACCTGCGCTGCCGCTATTGTCTTCCTCCAGCAGGGGTGAAGCCGGTAGCTCACGAAGAGGTGCTGCGTTTTGAGGAAATTGCGCGGGTAGTTAGGGCTGCTATTCGTGTTGGCGTCCGAAAGGTGCGGCTGACTGGAGGGGAACCTCTGGTACGCAAGCATCTTTCTCGGTTAGTGGCGAAACTGGCGGAACTGGACTTGGTGGACGATCTTTCATTAACCACCAACGGGATCTTCTTAGCAGAGCAGGCCAAAGAACTGAAGGTGGCCGGGCTTCACCGGGTAAACGTAAGTCTCGACACCCTGGATTCTGAGCGCTACCGCTTCATAACCCGCGGAGGGGAGCTAGCCCGTGTATGGGAAGGTATTGAATTGGCTTTGGAGCTGGGGCTTGAGCCGGTCAAACTCAATGTGGTGGTCATTAAAGGGTTCAACGAAGACGAGCTCGTTAAACTGGCTTCTCTTTCCCTGGAGCGCCCTTTGCACGTCCGCTTCATCGAGCTCATGCCCTTTGGTCCGGCCCGCGCCTGGTTTCGGGAGGCTTTTCTGAGCGCGGCGGCAGTGCGAGCTCAACTGGAAAAACATTTTGGTCCCTTGCTTGAAGTGAAAAAACTACGGGGTGCCGGTCCGGCCTGTTACCATCGAATCCCGGGAGCGCAGGGCACGGTGGGATTTATCGCCGGCATGAGCGGACACATCTGCTTTAGCTGCAACCGTCTGCGCCTGAGCGCCACGGGTATGCTCCACCCCTGCCTTTTCGGGAAAGGGGAGGTAGACCTGAAAGGCCCCTTACGGGCAGGAGCAGGGGAAGAAGAACTGGTGCGCCTCTTGGCTCAGGCGATAGCCTTGAAGCGCTCACGCCCTTCCTCCCTGCCAGAGATAGATCATCTTAGCCGACTGGGGGGTTAAGGGATTTTACCAACTCCCGGAGTTCCCGGGCGTTGGCCACCGCGTAGCCACCGGCATCGTTGTTAAAAAAAGCGTAGACGTCTTTTCCGGCCTTTAATTGCTGGCTGATTATCCGGGCCCATCGGCTCAGGGTTTCGGTGGGGTAAGAGGAGGCATAAAGTTGATCGTGTCCGTGGAAACGGAGATAGATGAAGTCAGCTGTTACTTCCTCTACGCGGGGCCAGCGGGGGGCGTCGGCCCAGCATAGGGCAAAGTTGTAGCGACGCAGGAGCTCATACACTTCGAGGCAAAACCAGGAAGAGTGACGGAACTCAAAAGCGTGTCGGCAACCGAGAGGTGCAGAGCTCCTCTGCAGCGAACGGCAGAAGTCTTCCAGCGTTTGAAGCTTCAAGCTTAGCCCCGGGGGGAGTTGCCAGAGGATCACCGCCAGTTTACCTTCTAGGTGAGCAGCGAGGTGGAGAAAACGCTCCATCTCTTCCTCCGCGCCGTGTAGCCTTTTCCAATGAGTGATGCTTCGGTGCCCTTTCACCGCGAAGGAGAACGATGGTGGCGTGCTTTGGCGCCACCGATCCCAGGTGGAGGGGCGAGGTAAGCGGTAAAAAGTGACGTTGAGCTCCACCGCATTGAATTCCCGCGCGTAAAAAGGAAGCCATTCCGCGGAGCGTAGTTCAGCCGGGTAAAAAAAGCTTCGCCAGTGGGGGTAACTATAGCCGCTAGTGCCTATAAAGAGGCGTCCCTGGGGCATACCCTCACCTGGTCTCCCGGGCGCACCCGACCGCCCTTTATTACTCGACAAAAGATACCTTCTGTGGGGAGTAGACGCCAGCCGTGGTAAGAGTAATGGTGCGGCTGGGAGGGTTTGCCCCGCTGTATCACTTCCAGTAGCGCTTTCCCCACCTCCAACTGGTCCCCCGGCTGCAGCCGGCCTAAATCTAAGCCGCGCACCACCAGGTTTTCGGCGAAAACGCCCGGTCGATAATCCAGGCCCTGGGCTCGGGTCAGTTCCAAGGCGCTGGCTTCATCCAAGAGGCTTACCGGCCTGATAGTGCCGGCGTGGGCGTCTCCTTCCAGACCCCAATTCGCTACTAGAAGGGCCTCGGAAACAGGCTCCTTTGATGTTCCCTTCTGGTGGCTCAGGCACACAGCTACCAGGGTACCGAGGTTATTCTTCGCGCTCGAGCAGGAGGGCATCTAAGGACAAATGCACCTCCTTTTCGGTGGGGTTTTTCACCCGCGTCCGGAAGCGGGGCTGCTGGAGCAAGCACTGCCACATGGTAACCCCTTCGTGGCAGGCGGTTTTATCAGTGGCTACCCAGTTCTCACCGAGGTTCTCCTCCAGAGTGAGAATGAGTTTCCCATCGGTCTTGATGCGGAAATTGGCATTGAGCAGCTGGCTTCGGAGTTCGGGGAGGATTTTCTCCTCGCCGGGATGGAGTGCCAACTCACAGGCCAGGTGATAGAGGCGAGGCTTCAATCCCGGGACCGCGTTTTCTTGCATTTTACTGTGGCTCGCCGCCAGCGGCGAGCACCTACCCTCCTCGTTTTTTCGCTTACATCTTGCCTATTATTTTCTTTCTTTCTTGGCCAGTAAGCAAGGGCCTGGTAAACTACCAAGGAGAAAGGGGGAGGGGTTTTGCGTTTTCGCGTCGGTGACTTGGTCTTGCTGATCGGTCCCAAAGGAGGTCATTTTTTGCAGCGTCTCGAAGCCGGGGGAAGATTTCACACGCATCAGGGATTTATCGAGCACGAGCAGATTATTGGTAAGCCGCCCGGGAGCATTATAAGATCTTCTTTGGGAAAAGAATTTATGGTGTTTTATCCTTCCACCAAGGATTACATGCTGAATATGCCCCGCAAAAGCGGCATCATCTATCCTAAAGACCTGGGGGTTATTTTGGTTTGGGCGGATATTTTCCCTGGTGCGCGAGTTCTCTGCGGCGGGGTAGGGAGCGGGGCGCTGCTCGTGGCCCTTTTACGCCAGGTGGGGCCGACGGGATCGGTGGTGGCTTACGACTTGCGGGAGGACATGCTGATTTGGGCCGAGCGTAACGCCCGAAATTTCCTGGGGGACTTGTCCCACCTGCGGCTCCGCCAAGGCAGCGTTTACGATCTCATTCCCGAGCAGGGCTTCGACCGGGTCCTGCTCGATGTCCCCGAGCCCTGGCGAGCTCTCGACACGGTGAAGCAGGCGTTAGTGCCTGGAGGGATTTTTTCGGCTTACCTTCCCTCCATTACCCAGGTGGATCAGCTGGTCAGGGCTATGGAGGAGAAGGGAGGGTTCGCTCTGGTAGAGTCTCTGGAGGTTTTACAACGCCATTGGCACTTAGAGGGGAAAAGCGTCCGCCCTTACCATCGCATGGTGGGGCACACCGGGTTCTTGGTGTTTTCCCGCTTGCTGGTCCCTCCTACGTACAGTTAATGAACAAGATGTATTTTTTTTAAACGACTGTCGAGGGCGGCTGCCGGGAATAATTGAGAAGAGAGCGGCTTCGGGGAGTTGGCACGAAATTTGCATAATAAAAAAGCGGCGACCTTCTATCGTGGTAGGCCGCCGGTGGCAAGACCGGCGGCTCCACCCTAATTTTTAGGAGGGATGGGTTGTGCGCGAGCGAGCGTTGGATTTAACTATGGAAAAAAGACAATGCCAGTCGACATGGTGCCAACTGGCGGAGCGCCTAGAGCTGTCGACCACAGATTTGCTGGTGCTGGCGCTTACGGCTGGGTCGCTGGTTCTTCTCTATGGAATAAGCTTTTTGGCAGCGCGGCTGGCGTAAAGTTACCTTATTTTACGATTACCACTGGACAGGGAGCAAGAGCCAAAACCTTGGTGCTCACGCTCCCTAAAAATACGCCCTTCAGCGGAGTCATACCCCGGCTTCCCATAACAATTAAGTCGTAGCGTCCCTGAGCAGCGTAGTCGGCGATTTCTTGGCCGGCGTCGCCCACCAACACTGTTTTCTCGGCCTGGAGTCCTTCTTGCTGAAGTAATTTTTCGGCTTCCGCGAGGATTTTCTCTGCCGCTTTTTTTTCCGCTTCTTCCACTTGCTCTCTAGTCAACCAGGGTCCGTATTCAAAGGTAGGATCGACCGGGGGCACCACGGTTAATACGGTGAGGGAAGCTTGTTTGCTCATTCGGGCCAATTCGATACCTTTCCTCAGCGCTCGCAAGGAATTTTCTGAACCATCCACTGGTACCAGGATTTTCTCCATTTTTAAACCCCCTTAAAGAGCTTGTGACCAATTTCATTTTATCTGCGCGGCGGAGAATTTGTCAATTAAGGCGCAGCTTTGCGGAGTGCTAAAATAATGCTTGGAGGTTGAGGATCGATCAGATGTTGAAGCGAAGCGCTTTTGAATACCATCTGCCCCGGGAACTCATCGCTCAGGAACCTTTGCCTGATCGCGATGCCTCGCGCCTCATGGTGGTTTATCGCGATCAGGAGAAATTGGAGCACCGACTTTTCCGCCACTTGCCCGAGTACCTGCGAGCGGGCGACGTGCTGGTGCTCAATTGCAGCCGGGTTCTGCCAGCTCGTCTTTACGGCGTTAAAGAAGATAGTGGCGGGAAGGTGGAGCTTTTGCTACTGCGACAGGTGGCATCTGACTCGTGGGAGGCATTGGTCCGCCCCGGGCGTCGCGTTCGTGAAGGAACTCGCTTGCGGTTTGGCGAAGGGAAGTTACATGGGGTGGTGCTTAAGCGGCTTGACGGTGGAGCCAGGTTGATCCGTTTTGCTTGGGAAGGAGATTTCGACGCCTTATTGCAGAAACTGGGAGAGATACCTCTACCGCCTTATATTAAGAAGAGGCTCGAACAGCCCGAGCGCTACCAGACGGTGTTCGCTCGCGAGCCCGGCTCGGCGGCGGCTCCCACCGCTGGCTTGCATTTTACTCCGGAGTTGCTGCAGCAGGTGCAGGCCAAGGGGGTGGAGGTGGTGACTCTGGCGCTGCATGTGGGCCTGGATACTTTCCGACCGGTGCAGGAGGAAGATATTACCGCTCACCGGATGCATTCGGAAGAGTATCACTTACCTGAGGCCACGGCGGAAGTAGTCAACCGAGCTCGCTGCCAAGGGCGGCGGGTGATAGCGGTGGGTACCACAGTAGTGCGCTGTTTGGAGTCGGTGGCCGACGAGCGTGGTTTTCTCCGAGCAGGGCGAGGCTTCACCGATCTTTTCATTTATCCCGGGTACCGTTTCAAGGTCATCGATGCCATGATCACCAACTTCCACTTGCCCGGCTCCACATTGCTGATGCTGGTGGCGGCTTGGGTGGGGAGAGAAAAGATTTTGCGTGCTTATGCGGAGGCTGTGCGTTTACGCTACCGTTTCTTTAGCTTCGGTGACGCTATGCTATTACTGTAACTTACGGGGAGGCACAGGGATCGTGAGTATAAGAATGTACCGCACTTCGCTTACCCCCGAGCATCTGGGGCAGGCGGTGGAGATCTGGTTCCAGCGGCGCGCTTTCGAGACCCAGAAGCTGGAAGATAAGTCGGGCGTGGTGGTGCAGGCACGCAAGGGGGGGACCTGGGCGCAGGTGGCAGGGATGTCTGCTGCCTTCACCGTTTACCTGCGCCCGCTCCCGGAAGGGGTGGAGGTTTCCACCCAGGTTACCCGTTGGTTAGATAAAGCTGCAGCGGGGGCGGCGGGAGCTCTGATCTTTGCCCCCTTGATGCTTACCGCTGGTTGGGGAATTTACCAGCAAAACAAGCTTAAAGAGGAGCTCCTAACCTTTTTAGAATACTATGTGGCGGAGGTGGGTACCTAAAAGCCGGCCTGTCGGCGGGCATCCAGGAGGGTCTCTGCCGACCGGTGTAAGGCATCTTCCTCGGGTGGTGCGAGAGGGATCTCCAAAGGAAAGACTCTGCCTTCCCGCCCCACTACGGTGGGCAGACTGAAGGACACGTCTCTTAGGCCGTAAGCTTCGACTGGTCCGGTCACGGTCAGTACGCTATGCTGGTTGCGGAGGATGGCTTCGCAAAGGCGGCGGATGCCCAGGCCGATGGCGTAGTAGGTGGCACCCTTGCGCTCGATGATGCGATAGGCGGCTTGGCGCACATAACGATCGATTTCTGCCCTATCTGGTGCTGGTAAGCCGCGCTGACGGCAGAAATCTTCCAGCGGGATACCCGCCACCATCGCTCTACTCCACAATAAGACGGCACTATCACCGTGCTCCCCTAATACATAAGCGTGCAGGTTACGCGCATCCACCCCGGTGTGCCGGCTCAGGGCGTGGCGGAAGCGGGCGCTGTCCAGAACGGTGCCGGTTCCCATGACGCGAGAGGGTTCTATACCCAATAACTTCCAAGCCACATGGGTAAGCACGTCTACGGGGTTGGTTACCACCAGCAGAATTCCTCCCCGCCAGTGGATAGAAAGTTGCTGGGCTACCTCCTGTAGCACCTGGATATTGCGCTGAGTGAGATCCAGCCGGGTTTCTCCTGGCCGTTGATTGCTTCCGGCGGCGAAGATAACTAATTCGGCTCTGGCGAGATCAGGATAGTCTCCGGGGTAAACCTTTGCGGGAGGAGTGAAGGCGGTACTATCGCCCAGGTCCAGGGCCTCGCCTTCGGCTTTGGAGCGGTTAGCGTCTAAGAGCACCAGTTCTTCGAGCAACCCACCAGCTATCAAAGCGTAAGCGGCTGTGGCTCCCACTGCTCCCGTTCCTATAATGGCGATCTTGGCCATGCAATCAGCCTCCTAGAAATTTCTAGTGTTGATTTCGCTATCATCTCCAGTATTCCCTTTTCCCTTACCTAGCAGGGCAGGAGCCTGCCTTTGTAGAAACCTTGAAAGGGGAGAACTTCATTGAAAGGAGCGAAGCGAGGTGGAGCTCACCTTGGCTCATAGTCCCGACGCAGACGACGCTTTTATGTTTGCCGCCTTAAGTTTGGGTAAAGTCAATACCCGGGGGTATACCTTTCGCCATGTGCTGGCCGATATTGAGTCACTTAATCGCGCGGCGTGGGAGGGGCGTTACGATGTTTCCGCCATATCCTTTCACGCCTATCCCTACGTGGCCCAGCACTATCTTCTGCTCACTTGCGGTGCCAGTGTAGGCGATGGCTACGGTCCAGTGGTGGTTGCCCGGCCGGAGGAGCCCTCCGTGCCCTCCCTGGTAGCAGTTCCGGGAGAATGGACTACGGCCTATCTAGCCCTTAAACTTTGGCACCCGAAAGTGGAAACCATCTCCCTTCCTTTCGATCGCATTGGCGAGGCGGTGAAAGAAGGGGAAGTGCCTGCCGGCCTTCTGATCCACGAAGGTCAGCTCACCTATGGACGGGACCAGCTCCGCTTGGTGGTGGATCTGGGCCGGTGGTGGAAGGAAAGAACCGGTTTACCCCTGCCATTGGGGGGCAATGTGCTGCACCGCCGCCACCATGGGTACGCATCGGAGATAGCGGCGGTGCTGCGCGAAGCTATAGCCTGCTCCCTCTCCCATCGGGAGGAGTGCCTGAACCAAGCTCTGGCTTACGCTCGGGGGCTGAGCCCGGAGGAGGCCGACCGCTTTGTGGGCATGTATGTCAACGATTGGACGCTAGACCTGGGCGAGAAGGGGCGGCGGGCGGTGCGATTGCTACTGGAGGAAGGGTATAGCCAGGGAATCATATCTCAGCTACCGACCCTGGACTGGGTTAATTAAGAGGGGGGATTTTATGCGCGCTTTGATCACAGGAGCGGCTGGCCGCTTAGGCCGAGCCATGGCCAAGGAACTCGAAGGACGGGGCTGGGATGTTATTGGACTGGCCCGCCAGCAGTTGGATATAACTTCGTACAAGGCGTTGTCCGAAGCGCTTAAAGAATATCGTCCCCGGGTGGTAATTAATTGCGCTGCTTACACCGACGTGGACGGAGCTGAAAGCGATTTTCGACGGGCTTTGCTGGTCAACGGTTTGGCACCCAAATATCTGGCATCCCTGTGCGTTAGTAGTGGGACCAAGCTAGTCCACGTCAGTACCGATTATGTGTTCGATGGGGAAAAGGGCGAGCCTTATCAAGTTTACGATGATCCCCGTCCGGTCAACCGTTACGGTGAGAGCAAACTCTGGGGCGAAGAAGCTATTCGCGAGTCGGGCGCTGATTACCTGATCATCAGAACTAGCTGGCTTTTCGGCACCGGACGCAATTTTGTCAGCATGATCTTGCGCCTGGCCGAAACGGAGGGAGAAATTAAAGTGGTGGAGGATCAGTACGGTTCACCGACCTACACTCCCGACGCTGCTCGGGCTATCGCCGATCTTATTTTGTCCGAGGCTCGAGGAACTTTCCATGTCACTAACGGTGGGGTGGCTTCCTGGTACGACCTGGCTTCGCGGGCGGTGCGCTTGGCCGGAATAGAGGCTAATATCATACCCTGCAGTAGCCAGGACTTTCCCCGTCCTGCTCCCCGTCCTCGTTACACTGTTTTAGACCCGTTTCCGCTCAAGGAGTACATCGGTTATAAATTGGTTTCCTGGGAGGACGCGTTGGAGCGCTATCTGGCTCGTGGTTAAAGCGACCAGGGTGACTCCTTCTCTCCCTGTTTGGGCGTAGGTTGGCACGACTGATAAAAAACCCAAAAGCGGCGCATAATAAAAGCCGAAAGGTTAATTATTTGGTTGAGGGAGGGAAGGCGTCTTGTTGAATTTAGCGACTCCTCTTTCTGAATACTTTTCCTACGTTAATCACCGACTTCCGGAAGAAGCGTGGCGGGTGCTGCGAGCTCTGGGCGATGGCGGGCGAATGAATAAAGAGGAGCTTTCGCTCATGGCCCGGGTTAAACGAGCGGTGCTCGACCATGTGGTGATGCAGCTTTACGCTCTAGGTTTGGTAGACGTGACTGCTGAGGGTAAGAGCAAAATTTGCAGTCTAACTAAGCTAGGCGAGGAGTTTTGCGCTTCCTACCGTTTTAAATGGGAAGAGCTGGTCTAGGGGGTGAGCTCCGCGGAGGCGCCTTTCTCTCGGGAGGCGCCTTATTTTACCCCACCTTATCGGGTTTGCCTGATTTAGCTCGTGCGGTTAGGTGTTGCGAGTTCTTCGGCGCCGGGGCCCTGAGCGTGTTAGAATTAATAAAAACCGGCTTGGGGGGAGCAGGATGGCGGTAGCGGAAATCGCTGTGGTGCCGGTGGGAACCGGGTCTCCGAGCGTAGGGCACTTTGTGGCCGAGTGTGTGAAGTTAGTTAAGGAAAGCGGTCTTAAATATGAGTTAACGGCCATGGGAACCTTAGTGGAGGGAGAATTGGAAGCTATACTGGCGTTGGTGGCTAAAATGCACCGGGCTCCTTTTGCAGCCGGGGCGCTGCGGGTGGTGACTACGGTTAAGATAGACGATCGCTGGGATAAGCCGCTTACCTTAGAAGGGAAAGTGCTGGCCGTCAAACAGGAACTAGGAATGAGTTGAGATGCAGTTTTTTATCACTCTGCTGGAAGAACTTAAACGGGGACAAGTTTATCCCCTCTACCTTTTCTGGGGTCCGGAGAGGTATCTTCAGCAGGAAGCGGTGCATCGCTTTCGTTCCATTTTGGTGGGAGAGGATAATCCTTTCGATTTCATTGATTACGACGCGGAAACTACCACGGTGGAGCAGGTGGTCACTGCGGCCAGCACCCTACCTGTCTTGGCCACGCGACGTTTAGTAGTAGTGCGTAACGCTCCTTATTTCGCAAGCAAGCGAGCTCCGCAGCGGGCTTTGGAGGCCTACCTGCAGGAGCCCGCTCCCACCACTTGTCTCGTTTTTTGCAGCGAACACTCTCCGGAGCGGCAGCAACCGCTTTTTCGTCGCTTGGTGGAGAAGGGCAAGGCGGTGGAGTTTTCCTATCTGGCCCCTTCGGATTTGTTGCGATGGTTGCACAAACAGGCGCGTCTGGCCGGTAAAAGTCTGTCTCCCGAGGCGGGCCAGTTGCTATTGGCAGCTGGGCCAGGGCTTACCTCTCTGCGGCAGGAATGGGAGAAGGTGCTAAATTACGCCGGTGAGTGCCGGGAGATCACCCCCGCTTTGGTGGAGGAAGTCTTGACCCCCCCGCCGGAAGAAGTGTTGTTTCGGGTTACTGAGGAAGTGGGACAGGGGCATTACTTGCGAGCTCTTAATCGTCTGCGTTTGCTAGCGGAGCAGGAACCGCCGGGGGTGGTGCTAACTCTGTTCTTGCGCCAACTTCGCCTCGTTTTAGTGGCGCAGGAACTTCTCGCGATGGGGAAGGGCGAGAAGGAGCTGGCTCAGCTGGGGAGGATCCCCCTGTGGGTGGCAAAGAAAATACTGAGCCATTCTCGGCGCTTCCCTCCGAGGCAGGCCCAGCAACTCTTTTGCCAGCTGATCGAATTAGACGCGGCCTTCAAGAGCGGGCGCGAGGACTTCTGGTTGGGACTAGAGCGATCTTTGTGGGCTCTCTGGCTGGATAGCCGCTAAGGCTAACTGGCTTGGCTGCGCGACTGGCTGAACTTCCGCATTAGCCGGGACTTCTTCCTGGCCGCCGTGTTGCGATGGAGGATGCCTTTGGTGCGCGCACGATCGATAACCCTTAGAGCCAGCCGCAGCTTGGATTCGGCATCGGGAGCTTTCTGAGCTAGCGAGTCTTCAAAGCGCTTGATCACGGTCTTCAAAGCCGTACGCAGCGCTTTGTTGCGTAGAGTGCGCTTGCGGATTTGGCGTAACCGCTTTAGCGAGGATTTCTTGGCCACTAATCTTCCTCCTGTATCAAAGTTTTGCTTCTATCGATGGGCGTATTTTATCATGGCGCAGCCGGGTTTGGCAATCCCTTCGGAGCTCTGGTGTGCAGGCGCGTTAGGCGCTAGTGGGCATTAGCTCGACGCCCGGCAGTAGGGTGCAGATTTCACCCGCTGTGGGGGAGCAAAGCTTTTAGGAAGCCGCCGGGCGTCGAAGCTGCCGGGGAAGTTCACTCATTCGAGGGTGAGACTAGGTCACCGAGCTCTGAGTGCGCTACGAGATTTTCTGTAGCGCTATTTCCTGGCGTTGCTGGCGGCTCATCCAATCGTCGGCGTAGTCGGTAGCGATGAGAAATAGGTTGACCCAGAGATCGTGCTCATTGCCCTTTCCCTCTAGCTCTTTGGCCACTTCCCGGAATCGTTTGTGCACCCGGTCTTTGAAGGCTGAAAACTCGGCTAGCAACTCGATGACGTCCTTCTGATTGTACGTGCTTCCTTCGCGAAGAAGCTTTACCATCCCTGCCACCCCCTTTTGCCGTAACCATAACATAAAAAGGGCTTTAAGGGAATAGCTGTAAAATGTAAAAGCGGGAGGGATCGAGCCGATCCCTCCCGCTTCCTTGCGCGCTTAAAAGTCGCTTTTTGCTTCCATTCGCCCGCTTGTGTTGCCCATGCCACTCTCTTCGCTTTGGTAGGCCATGCTGCTTCCATAGTTCATACCGGGCGTCCAGGTAGGGGTTCCCATAGCACTCCATTGTCCCGGCATAGCGCTTTGGGCGGTACTGGAAAGCGCGTTGATCTCGTTGTGCAAGCTGAGGCACATCTGGTGGATGCGTTGCAGTTGCTGGCTATTAGATCCTTCGGTTTGGCTCAATCGCGCCAGCTGGCTTTGGGCCTGGCTTTCGATCTGGCTCAGCTGCATCACCATTTGTCCGATGTTGCTGATTTCTTGCCGTAGGCGATTTAGGTGGTCTTGGATTTCTTGCCAACGATACATTCTTGTTCCTCCTCGGGGAAGCTATTTTTATGTAGTATGGCTTGATATTTGGGAGTTTAGTATGAAGACCTACCCGGGACCATAGGAGGAATTTACACGACCGCAAAAAATTTGGGCGGGAAAGCGGGCAGGAATTTTTTTGCTCGCTCACGAAATGAAGTGGGTGAAGGTGGGGATTAGTGGGGAGCAGGTGCAGTTGTTTATAGGAACCTACGTCCACACCCTGGACAATAAGGGGCGACTCTTCATCCCGGCTCGCTTGCGCGAGGGATTAGGGGATAGTTTTGTGCTCACCAAAGGGCTGGAGGGTTGCCTGTTTGGTTTCTCCCGGGAGGAATGGGCCCGATTGGAGGAAAGGTTGCTGAAATTACCCTTTACCCAGCCAGAAGTCAGAGCCTTCACTCGCCTTTTCTTCGCCGGAGCGGCGGAAGTAGAGGTTGACCGGCAAGGCCGGATTTTGCTCCCCCCTTATCTGCGCGAGTACGCTCACCTAGAGCGGGATGTGGTGGTTTTAGGAGTGACTAACCGGGTAGAGTTCTGGTCGCAGGAGGAGTGGGAAGCCTATCAGCTTAAGACCCAAGCGGTGTACGAGGATTTGGCAGCCAAGCTCATAACTTTGCCTCCGGCAACCTAGGGACTAAGGAGTGGAACTTTTGGCAGTGACTCGCTTTCACCAACCGGTAATGCTCAGCGAGGTATTAACTTTCCTGGCAGTGCGCCCGGACGGGGTGTACGTGGATTGCACCTTGGGTGGAGGAGGCCATGCGGCCGCGGTTTTGGCTTGTCTGGGACCCGAGGGGCGGTTGATTGGCCTAGATCGCGACCCGGACGCTTTGGCCTTTGCCCGGGAGCGTTTGGGATCGGATGCGCGGGTGCGTCTGGTTCAGGCCAATTTTGCTTGCTTGTCGGAAGTGCTGCGGGATTTGGGGCTGACCGAGGTAGATGGTATCTTATACGATTTGGGAGTTTCTTCCTACCAACTGGATCAGCCAGAGCGAGGTTTCACCTACCGTAGCGCCGATGCCCCTCTGGATATGCGTTTCGATCCCTCTTCGCCCCTCAGCGCGGCCGATTTGGTCAACCGGCTGGGGGAAGAGGAACTGAGACGCATTATTGCCACCTACGGAGAAGAGAGATGGGCGAAACGCATAGCCCGTTTCATCGTGCGCGCCCGGAGCCGAGAGCCCTTTTCGACCACGGGGCAGTTGGTGGAAGTTATAAAGGAGGCCATCCCGGCCTCGTCCCGCCGCCGCGGTCCTCATCCCGCCCGTCGGACCTTCCAGGCTCTACGTATAGCGGTCAATCGGGAATTGGAGTCCTTAGAACTTTCGCTGCCTCAGGCGGCCGAGCACCTCCGGCTGGGAGGGAGGCTGGTGATTTTGAGTTATCACTCACTGGAGGACAGGCTGGTAAAGGAGTTTTTTCGGCGCACTCCGGTTCTTCGGCCCCTTACCAAAAAGCCTTTGCGACCCTCTCCGCAGGAACTGGAGCGCAATCCCCGAGCTTCTAGCTGCAAGCTGCGGGCGGCGGAAAAAATTCTAATCTCAGAGGGAGGCGAATAATGTTGGTAGCGGCGCAGGAGCGGTTAGCACCTTCTTGGCCTCAACGGGGACCGGCGCGGAGGCCTGAGCCTTCTCGCAAGACGGCACGCAAAACGGCTTCTGTGGCCAGAGTTCGTGCCTGCTCGCTGCTCTTGTTGGGGTTCATACTGGGTGCGGTGGTGGTTTATTGCCAGGGGCAGATAGCTCTAGTGGGTTACCGTCTGCAGGTTCTCGAGCGGACCATGAACGAGGTGAAGGCTGAAAACCAGCTGTTGGAAACTAATCTGGATCGCCTCACCGCTCCCGATCGCCTGGAAGCCATCGCTAAAAAGGATCTGGGGATGGTCTATCCTTCCACGGCGGCGGGAGAAATCGTGCTGCCACCCGATTCCCAAGAGGCGCTCGGGACAAAGGTGCCCGGGGAACAAAGGGGGTGGCTGGCCGAACTGCTCCACTGGTTGGCGGTTCATATGAGGTAGAAGGGAGCGGCGATGAGTAACATTGTAGTCCGGCGTCGTCTGGCTTTGCTATTCCTCTGCTCGGTATTATTTTTCACCGGTTTGGCTGGGCGGCTCTTCTGGCTGCAGGTGGTGCGGGGAGCCGAGTTGCGCCGCGAGGCTCAGGAAAACCGCACCCGTGATATTAAGGTGGAAGCCCGAAGAGGAGATATAGTTGATCGCAACGGTCGGCTACTGGTTACCAGCATAAGTGCCGAGTCGGTGGCCGCTTTCCCACCGCAAGTCAAAGACCCAGCCAAAGCGGCTGCCGCTTTGGCTCCTTTGCTCGAGATGCCCGAGGATAAACTTTTGGAGATGTTAACGCGCAAACAGTCTTTTGTGTGGCTCAAGCGCAAAATCGACTGCTATACGGCGCAGAAAATCAAGCAATTGCATCTGGACGGTATCGAGCTTTACGAGGAGAGCCGACGGCAATACCTCTGTGGCTCCTTAGCGGCCCACGTGCTGGGGTTTGTTGGCATTGACAACCAGGGATTGGCCGGAGTGGAAAAGGAGTACGATAGCGAACTCCAGGGAAAGCCGGGGCGCATCGTGATCGAAAAAGACGCTGCGGGCCGAGATATTCCCTCGGCTTTACACCATTTTTATCCTCCCTGTCCGGGAGATAAGTTAGTGCTTTCCATCGACGAGACTATACAGCATTTTGTGGAGCGCGAACTGGATAAAGTTGTAACTCAGTATCACCCTGCCAACGCCGTTATAATTGTGATGGACCCCAAAACCGGGGGAATTTTGGCCCTGGGCAATAGGCCTACTTTCGACCCGGATCATTGGCAGAAGGCTCCCAGCGAGGTGTGGAATCGCAACTTAGCTATTTGGCAAATTTATGAGCCGGGATCTACCTTTAAGATTGTCACTGCGGCGGCGGCTCTGGCAGATGGAGTGGTGCGTCCGGAAGATCATTTCTTTTGCCCGGGCTATATTAAGGTGGCCGGCCGTATCATTCATTGCTGGAAAGAAGGCGGGCACGGCGACGAAACCTTTGCCCAGGTGATTCAAAACTCATGCAATGTGGGCTTTATTCAGGTGGGTCTCAAACTGGGGGTGCAAAGGTTTTATAATTTTATCAAGGCTTTTGGCTTTGGTCGGCCCACGGGGATTGACTTGCCTGGAGAAGCTTCCGGGATTCTGATTCCGGAAGATAAGGTGACCAATCTCAATTTAGCTACCATGTCCATTGGGCAGTCGATAGGAGTTACCCCTATCCAGCTCATCACTGCGGCGGCGGCGGTGGCTAACGGGGGTTACTTGGTGCGTCCCCATGTGGTCAAAGAAATCGTGTCTCCGGAGGGTAAGGTAGTAAAAGAAATTTCTCCCCAACCGGTGCGCCGCGTGCTTCCGGAAGCGGTGGCCAAAGAACTGGCGAAGCTCCTGGAAAATGTGGTGCTAAAGGGGACTGGCGTAAATGCCTATATCAAGGGTTATCCGGTGGCGGGAAAGACGGGTACGGCGCAAGTGGTGAGTCCCCAAGGCGGATACCTCCCGGGTAAATACGTGGCTTCTTTCGTGGGCTTTGCTCCGGTGAATGATCCGCGCTTAGTGACGCTGGTGGTGATCTCCGAACCGCACGGGGCTTACTACGGCGGTGAAGTGGCAGCGCCAGTGTTCAAAGCAGTGATGGAAGATTCATTGCGGTATTTAGGGGTTCCTCCTCAGGAGGGTATGCCGGGGCCGGCCAAACCGTGGTACGAACAGGCTCCCGTAACCCGGCCGGTGCAGGTGCCTTCAGTGGTGAATCTTCCGGTGGGAGAAGCGGTGCGCCAGCTTAAGGCGGCGGGTTTGAGCTTTATTCTCCAAGGAGAGGGGAATGTGGTCTGCTCCCAGGTGCCCCAGGGGGGGGCCACGGTAAATGCTGGGACGCAGGTGGTGCTGAACTTGCAAGCGGCACCTGAGGGGGCGGGAACAGAGGTAACCGTACCCGATCTCCGGGGACTGGGGGTGAGGGAAACCGCGGTGCTGCTGGAGAAACTAGGTTTGCTTTTGCGTCCGGAGGGTACGGGGCTGGCGGTAGGTCAATCTCCCGCGCCCGGGACCGTGGTCAAGCGAGGAACAACCGTGGAGGTCAAATTTTCCCCTCCCGACTTGAAGCAACCGCCTTGATCCAGGAAATAATGGAGTTAACGGCAGGTGATGGCAGACGCTTACCAAGATATGGGAGTTAAACCCTGTGGGTTTGGCCTACGATTCTCGTAAGGTGGAGCAGGGATATATCTTTTTTGCTATCCGGGGCTGGCAGCGCGATGGACATGATTTCATTCCCGAGGCAGTGGCTCGCGGGGCGGTCGGGGTGGTAGCCGAGAGGCCGGTAGAGGTACCGCCAGGGGTGGTGCTGGAGGTGGTACCCAATACTAGGCGAGCTCTAGCTTTAGCTGCAGCTCGGTTTTACGGGTATCCCAGCCAGCGGCTACGCGTGGTAGGAGTTACTGGAACCAATGGCAAGACCACTACCACTCACTTGTTGAGTGCACTTTATCAATCTCGGGGCCAAAAGGTGGGATTGATCGGCACTCTCTATCTCAAGCTGGGCGATCGAATTTTCCCCGGTGAGCGCACCACTCCTGAATCGTTGGAGTTACAGGGGTGGCTGGCGCGTATGGTCCGCGAAGGCTTTGAAGTAGCGGTGCTCGAAGTGTCTTCGCACGGGCTGGCTTTGGAGCGAGTTACCGGCGTGGCTTTCGATGTGGCCGTTTTCACCAATTTAACTCAAGATCACCTGGATTTTCACTCCGACCTGGAGGATTATTTTTGCGCCAAGACCAGGCTCTTTACTGAGTTGCTCGGGGGAAAACCGGGAAAGAAGCTGGCCGTGATTAACCGCGATGATCCTTACGGGCGGCGCTTGCTGACTCGCTGCCGGGGAGCAGAGGTGCTCACTTATGGTTGGCGGGAAGGAGATGCTTATGTTCTGGATTGTCAATTCTATGCGCGGGGGACTCGCTTGCTGGCCAGCGTGGGGGGGAAGCCAGTGGAGGTACATTTATCCCTACCTGGGCGTTTCAACGTGTACAACGCTTTGGCCACCTTGGCCACGGCTCTGGGAGAAGGGATGTCTTTGGATACGGCAGCTGCGGCGCTTGCCGGGGTAAAAACTGTTCCTGGTCGCTGCGAAATCATCGATGAGGGACAGGATTTTGTCGTGGTGGTGGATTATGCCCATACGCCAGATGGGCTGCTGAACCTCCTCCAGATGGCTCGGGAACTAGGCCCGGGCCGTGTTATTCTGGTTTTCGGCTGTGGGGGCAACCGAGATGCCCTTAAGCGCCCTATAATGGGCCGGATTGCTGGGGAGTATGCCGACTTGGTGGTGGTAACTTCAGATAATCCCCGTCACGAGGATCCCTGGTCGATTATCGAGGCCATTGCTCAGGGCTTGGCGGCGGTGGCCCCTGCTTCTCGGTATCGCCTGGTACTGGATAGGGAGGAGGCTATTAAAGAGTCTTTCGCTCTTGCCCGTCCTGGCGATATAGTAGTATTAGCCGGAAAGGGGCACGAGAACTATCAGCTGATCGGTGATAAGCGCTTCCCCTTCGACGACCGGGAGGTGGCTCGTCGCTTGTTGCGGGAGATGAAGTCCCGATGATTCCTCTGCGGGCAGGACAGTTGGCTGCTATTCTGGGAGCCGAACTCCTAAGCGGCTCCCCCGATCAGATTTTTCAGGCGGTATTTACCGACACCAGGGAACCGGTGCCGGAATCAGCTCTCTTTTTAGCGCTCCGGGGAGAACGCTTTGACGGTCACTCGTTTGTGGCGGAGGCCGAAGCCAAGGGAGCTCGGGGAGCTCTAGTCAGTTCCCTGCCGGAGCCGCCGGTTACTCCCGACTTTCTCCTCTTGCGCGTCCCGGAGGTCTGCTCTGCCTTGCAGCGGTTAGCGCTCTACTTGCGCTGGACCGTTCGTCCTTTTCTGGTAGGTGTTACGGGCAGCGCTGGCAAAACTACTACTAAGGATTTGCTGGCTGCGGTGCTAGGGGTCCGAGCTCCCACCTTAGCTACTCGTGGCAACCGTAATAACGAGCTCGGGGTTCCTCTAACCCTTCTAGAACTGAAGGCCGAGCACCGCTTCGCTGTGATTGAGATGGCGATGCGGGGTCGGGGGGAGATTGCCGGTTTGGCGAGTTGGATAAATCCGGATGCCGCTGTGGTGACTAATATTGGCGAAGCGCATTTGGAGCGCTTAGGAAGTGTGCGCGCCGTTGCTCAGGCCAAGGGCGAAATTCTGGATTACGTGCTACCGACTGGTTTCGCTGTGCTTCCCGCTGACAGTCCTTTTGTGGTGGAAGAGGCGGGACGTTGCCGGGGCAAGGTTATCTATTTCGGAGCCAGCAAATGGGCTGAAGTGCGCTTGCTGTCCTACACTTCCCGGGGGGAAGAAGGGGGGATCTTCAGGGTGGGACTACCGGGGACCGAAGAAGAGTATGAACTTCCTTTGCCCGGCCGGCACAATGCCCTTAACGCCGTCGCGGTCATAGCCGTGGCTCGCCAGTTAGGCTTGACGGCGGCGGAGATTCAGGAAGGGTTCCGCCGGGTTCGCCTGAGCGGGATGCGCTTAGAGATTATTCGCTGGGGGAGGCTGACGGTCATTAACGACGCATACAATGCCAATCCGGCTTCAATGAAGGGGGCGTTGGAGGTTTTATCCGAGGTGGGTCGTGGTCGGCGTAAAATAGCCGTGCTGGGAGACATGCTGGAGTTGGGGGAGATAGCGGAGGCGGCTCATAGGGAAGTGGGAAGCGAGGCGGCAGCGGTAGCCGACGTGCTGCTAGCGGTGGGAGAGCGAGCTCGGGAACTAGCCGCTGGAGCTCTGTCGGCGGGCATGTCGCCGCAGCAAGTGATAACCGCTACCCCGGAGGACGCGGGGCAAAAGCTCTGCTTATTGCTTCGCGGGGGAGAGGTGGTACTCCTCAAGGCCTCTCGGGCCTTGGGCTTGGAGCGGGTGCTCCAGGATTTGCGCCTTTGGGGGGAGTTAGATTGACGGAAGCGGTTAGGCAGGCCTTTTGGCTCTCTGCCGTACTGACCGTATTCCTGGGGCTGGTGTTAATTCCCTTCTTGCGCCGTCTTAAATTGGGGCAAAAGGTGCGCGCCGACGGCCCTGCCCGTCACCTGGTAAAAGCTGGCACTCCCACCATGGGAGGAATTATCTTTTTAAGTGCCACGACGCTGACCATCTTGCTGCTGGCACGGCACCAGGCGGAAGCCGTAGTGGTTTTGTTGGTGGCTTTAAGCTACGGTCTTATCGGTTTTCTTGACGACTTTCTTAAGATTCTCAAGAACCGCTCCTTGGGGCTGCGAGCTCGGGATAAGTTACTGGCCCAGATGCTGGTGGCTGCTGGGCTGGCCTGGTGGGCCTGTGCTATAGCTGGTAGAGGAACCGATTACGTAATTCCCTTCTCTGGCTTTTGGCTGGCAGGGGGTTGGCGTTTTGATCTGGGTTTCCCCTTTTTTTTGCTCTTCACGATTCTGGTGCTGGTAGGGTCGGCCAACGCAGTGAACCTGACCGATGGATTAGACGGTTTGGCCTCCACGGTAGTTGCGCTGGCGGCCGGTTTCTACGTTTTTATTGCCTTGACGGTGGACAAAGTGGGAGTGGCTATAACGCTGGCGGCCCTGGTGGGGGGGTGTTTGGGCTTCCTGGTATTCAACCGCTATCCAGCCAGGGTTTTTATGGGTGACACGGGCTCTCTGGCGCTGGGTAGCGCCTTAGGGACGGCAGCGGTGCTGACGCGGACGGAGCTCTTTCTCCCCATTGTGGGAGGGGTTCTGGTAGCCGAAACCCTCTCAGTGATCCTTCAGGTGCTCTCTTTTCGCCTCACGGGGCGGCGCTTATGGCGGATGAGCCCTTTGCATCACCACTATGAACTAAAGGGCTGGTCGGAAAATAAGGTAGTGGTGGTTTTTGCTTTCTGGGGTTTGGTGGCGGGTTTTCTGGGCTGGATAGGACTTTACCATTTAGGTTAAAAAGTGGAGGTTAGTGCTATAGTGAAGCTTGAGGGTCAGAAAGTGCTGGTTATCGGTGCCGGAAAAAGCGGGGTAGCGGCGGCCCGCCTCTTGCGGCGCCACGGGGCTGAGGTCACTTTATCAGATCGCCACCAGGTGAAAGTGCCTCCTTTGCCCGAAGGGGTTCAGTTGCTGCTGGGGACCTATCCGCCGGTGCAAGGCTTTGACTTTTTGGTGATAAGCCCGGGGGTGCCCCAGGACGAGCCGCCAGTGCAAGAGGCCCGGCAGCTGGGCCTGGAAGTGCTGGGGGAGCTTGAATTGGCCTATCGCTGGGCCAAAGCTCCCATCGTGGCCATCACCGGGACTAACGGCAAGACCACCACCACGGCCCTCACGGGGGCCATCGTGCGGGCTAGCGGCAAAAAAGTGTGGGTGGCGGGGAATATTGGGATTCCGCTGAGCGAAGTGGTGGAGGAGGCGGCTCCGCAGGATCTGTTGGTGGTGGAGGTCTCTAGCTTTCAGTTGGAGACAGCCATAACTTTTTGTCCCCGGGTGGCGGTGGTTTTGAACCTTACTTCTGACCATCTGGACCGGCATGGCGACATGGAGGCTTACCGCCGGGCTAAAGCCCGAATATTCGCTAGGCAAACTGCCAAAGAGGTCACCGTTTTAAACTACGATGATCCTGGGGTTCGAGAAATGGCCGAGGAAACCCGCGGTAAGGTATGCTTTTTCAGCGCCCGGCATAAATTGGCCAAGGGTGCCTGGGTGGAGGAGGGGACGATAAGGGTTCGCTGGGAAGAAGTGGATGGAAGGGTGGTGCGGTGCGCCTCTCTTGCTCTTCCCGGGGTTCACAACCTGGAAAACGCCCTGGCGGCCACTGCTGCGGCGATGGTTTGCCGAGTCCCTTTAGAAGTTATTGGAAAGGTATTACAAAACTTTCCGGGGGTTCCGCATCGTCTGGAGTTGGTGGCTGAAATTGGTGGGGTGCGCTACGTTAACGATTCTAAAGGCACCAACCCCGACGCCACCGTTCGGGCTTTGGAAGCTTACGACTGCCCCATTGTATTGATTGCCGGGGGACGCAATAAAGGAAGTAGCTTCGAGCTATTGGCGGCCAAAATCAAGGAGAAAGTTAAAGCGCTGGTGTTGATTGGTGAAGCTGCTCCCTTTTTGGCGGCGGCAGCAGCTGCGGCAGGGGTGAAAGACATCACCGTGGCTGCCGATTTACCCACGGCCGTCAGGCAGGCACGAGACAAGGCTAAGCCGGGGGAGGTAGTGCTACTCTCGCCCGCTTGCGCCAGCTGGGATATGTTCCGCAGTTACGAAGAGCGCGGCGAGTGTTTTCGGCAGGCGGTCAAAGGTTTCTTAGAGCAAGAAACCCAGGCCAGTTGTTAAATTTAGAGGAGCGGGTTTAACGAGCGGAGTCGCAGACCTGAGGCTCTAAGCACCGGAACCCGGGTCAAAGGAGGAGGTGCACGTCTGGCTCGGAGGGGCCTATCCGGGGAAGTGAGGCAGGTTTCACGAGCCGGTCAAGAAATATGCGAAGGAAAAAGGGAACGCCCGATTTTCTGCTGTTCTTTGTGGTATTGCTCCTTCTTTGCCTGGGCCTGATCATGGTCTGGAGTGCCAGTGAGTATTCGGCCATGGTGTGCTACGGGAACAGTCTCTACTATTTCAAACGTCAGCTACTCCACGCTTTGATAGGGATGGGCGCGCTTTGCTTCTTTCTCCGCTATGACTATTGGAAGTTTCGTCGTTTCGCTCGGCCTTTGCTCTTACTTTCTTTTCTTCTCCTGGTGCTGGTGCTCGTACCCGGGGTGGGCGATGTCTCTCACGGGGCTCAGCGCTGGATTTCCCTGGGGCCCGTCAGCTTTCAGCCAGCCGAGTTGGTTAAGTTTGGTCTACTGCTCTTTGTGGCCGACGGGTTAAGTCGGCAGGGAGGGGAGGCGAAGAAATTCCGGACATTGCTGCCCTACCTGGCTGTTACTGGCTTAGCAGCGCTGCTAGTGGTAGTGGAACCCGATCTGGGAACGGCGTTGGCGCTCACCGGCATCGTCTTCATTCTTTTTTTCTGTGCCGGGGTTCCCTTATCCACTCTAGGGCTTATGGTGTTGGCTGGATTGGCTTGCGTGGGGTTAGCGATCAAGATTGAGCCTTATCGCCTGGTGAGATTATTCGCCTTTCTGGATCCCTGGAAAGACCCCTTGGGGGCTGGTTTTCACATCATACAATCGCTTTACGCTATCGGCTCTGGAGGTATTTTTGGAGTGGGGTTGGCTCAGGGGAAGCAAAAATTGCTCTACCTTCCGGAGCAACATACCGATTTTATTTTCGCCGTGATTGGCGAAGAGTTAGGGCTGGTGGGGGCGTTAATTGTTTTGACCCTCTTCGTGATTTTGATCTGGCGTGGGCTGAGGGCGGCGCTTTACGCCCCCGATACCTTTGGTTGTTACCTGGCGGCCGGGATTACTGCCGGCATAGGGTTGCAGGCTTTCATTAACATAGGCGTAGTGACAGGTAGTTTGCCTATCACTGGTATCCCTCTTCCCTTCCTCAGTTACGGGGGCACTTCCCTAGTTTTTACGCTGGCTTCGATCGGTATCTTATTGAACATTTCGCGCAGTAGCGCAAGGTGAGAAAATGGCGGGATGGAATTTTGTGGTTACGGGCGGTGGGACCGGAGGGCACATTTATCCGGCTTTAGCCATCGCCCGGGGATTGAAGCGCCGGTTACCCCAAGCGCAGGTCTTTTACCTGGGAACGGCTGAGGGCTTGGAAGCTCGGCTGGTACCGGAGGAGGGTCTGCCTTTTTATGCTATCAAAGGGGCTGGGCTTAAGCGCCGCTTAACCCTAGGTAATATGCGCGCATTGCTGCGGGCTTTTCAGGGGCTGCTGGCCGCTTACCGCTTGCTAGGGCAGCTTTCCCCCCGGGTAGTAGTGGGGACGGGTGGTTACGTGGCCGGGCCGGTGGTGTTGGCCGCCTGGCTGCGAAGATTACCGGTGCTTATACACGAGCAAAACGCTTTCCCCGGGCTTACTAATCGCTGGTTGGCTCGTCTGGCTCAGGTGACTGCGCTTACCTTTCCTGAAGCGGCCCGCTTCCTGCACAGTCGGGGGGAGGTGGTGGTCACCGGCCTGCCGGTGCGAGAGGAGATCTTACAGGTTAGCCGGGAGGAAGCCCGAGTTCATCTGGGACTGGGTTCGGAGGATCGGTTGCTAGTTTCTTTCGGAGGAAGCCGTGGCGCCAGCAGTCTGAACCGGGCGGTCAAGGAGCTCGTGCGTCACTACAGCGGACGCCAGGGAGTCTATCTCTGTCACGCTACCGGTGAAGCGCATTACGCGAGTTGGATTCGGGAATTGGAAGCGGAGGGGGTTCGACTGGCAGCTAATATCCGCATTTACCCCTACTTTCGGCGCATCGCCGACTTCTTGGGAGCTGCGGACCTGGCTATCTGCCGAGCCGGGGCCGCTACGCTGGCCGAACTTACCTGCCTCGGATGCCCGTCTATTCTGGTTCCTTACCCCTACGCCACCGGGAGACACCAAGAGTACAATGCTCGCGCCCTGGCGGAGCAGGGCGCGGCGGTGGTGATAGCTGACTCCGAGCTGACCGGGGCGCGCCTGCTATCCGAGGTGGAGCGCCTCTTGACCGTTCCCGAGGAACTGCTGCGTATGGCTCAAGCTGCTAAGGCCATGGGAAAGCCGGAAGCTCTTGATCTGCTGGTAGACTTGGTAATAAGATTGGCGGGGAGCTGATAATTTTGTTCGAAGAGAGGACAAGTCCGGTGGCAGCTGATTTTCATCCTGCATATCATACCCAGGGCAAGGTGGGAGCGGAGGAGAAGGGTGCTTTGGAGCGGAAAGTGATTCCTCGCCGTCTGCATTTCGTGGGCATAGGTGGTGTGGGAATGAGCGGCCTGGCCTTGCTTTTACAGCAACGAGGCCATGAGGTGACCGGCTCCGATACCGGAAATTCCCGCTTCCTCTCCCAGCTACGCCTCAATGGCATCCAGGTTTACCGGGAACATGCTCCGAGCAACCTGCCCGCGGATACCGATCTGGTGGTTGTAACCTCGGCCATTAAGCCTGATAATCCGGAATGGCTGGCGGCCAGGGAACGGGGGGTGCCGGTGATTCGCCGAGGGGAGTTGCTGGCCTGGCTTTTAAGTAGTTACCAGACGGTGGCGGTGGCTGGGGCGCACGGCAAAACTACCACCACGGCCATGGTGGCCAGCGTCTTGCTGGAGGGCGGGCTGGATCCCAGTGTGCTAGTGGGAGGGTACTGGTCTCGGCTGGAAGGTAACTATCGCTTGGGGAGGAGTCCCTACTTTGTTACCGAAGCCGATGAAAGCGACGCTTCCTTCCTCCTCTTAAATCCTCTTGTGGCGGTGGTCACTAACATCGAAAACGACCATTTGGACTACTACGGTGATCAAGCAGCCATAATTCAGGCTTTTCGCTGCTTCCTTCGCCAAGTCCCTCCTACGGGGGTGGCGGTGGCCTGCGTAGATAGCCCCTTGGTTGCCGAGTTGCTGCGGGAGCCCGGTTTGGGAACAGTGGTGACCTACGGCATGGAAAACCCGGCCGATTACACTCTTTCGCAGATTGAACTGTCGCCTCGTTCTTCTTCAGCCTTACTCCACTACCGAGGGAAGTTGCTGGGACAACTGCGCCTTTCTCTGCCGGGAAAGCACAACCTATTAAACGCTGTGGCAGCTTTAGCCGTGGGATTACACTTGGGCGTGCCCCTCCCCACGGCTTCACGCGCTCTGGCTACCTTCACCAGCGTGGGTAGGCGTTTTGAGTTCTTGGGCGAGGCCGGGGGGGTAATGGTGGTGGACGATTACGCCCATCACCCTACCGAGGTGCAGGCCACTATTACCGCGGCTCGACAGGTGCATAAGGGGCGGCTGGTGGTGGTGTTCCAACCCCATCGTTACACGCGCACCGCTTTGCTTTACTCCGAGTTCAGCCGCGCTTTAGCCGGAGCAGACGTGGTGGTGCTGGATGAGATTTATAGCGCGGGGGAGACGCCGCTGCCCGGGGTGACGGCGGATCTAATAGCTCAAGCTTGCCGCTCTGCTTTTCCTGAGCTTCCCCTTTACCAGTTCCCGTCCAAAGGAAAAGCTGACTTCCTTAGAGAAATTGTTGCTCCGGGGGATCTAGTGCTGACCATGGGTGCTGGCGACGTGCACCTGATAGGAAAAGAATTGCTTAGCAAATTGGAGGGGGCGCAGTAGTGACATTAGCGGCTTCCTGGCTTCCTAGGTTGGAAAGTAAAGGCCGGGTTCGATTGCAGGAGCCTATGAGCCGACATACTACCTGGCGAGTGGGAGGGCCGGCGGAAGCTCTGGTGGAGCCAGTGGACCAGTCCGATCTGGCTTTGCTTTTGCGCTTGGCCCACGAGGAAGGGCTTGCCCTTCACTTCATAGGTAACGGTTCCAACCTCCTGGTTAGCGATCAGGGTTTGCCCGGGTTGGTGGTGCGGCTGGGCGGTGAGTTCACCACCATGAGGCTGGAGGCTAACCGCCTGCGGGCGGGAGCTGGGACCCAGCTGCGCCGTCTGGTCACGCTGGCGCAGACGGCGGGTCTGTCTGGCCTGGAATTTGCTTGTGGGATTCCAGCTACCCTTGGGGGGGCGGTGGTGATGAATGCCGGGGCGGCGGGGCAAAGCATAGCCGAAGTGGTGCGCTGGGTTCGGGTCATGGATAAAGAGGGCCGGGTAGAGACCCTTCACGCTCGGAACCTAAGCTTTGGCTACCGCCAGAGTTCCTTGCAGCAGGCCGGTCTGGTGTTGCTGGAAGTGGAGTTGGAGTTGGTGCCCGCTGATCCCGGAGCCATTGCTTGGCGCATGGCCGAAATCTGGGATAAGCGCCAGCGCACGCAGCCGCTGCAATACCCCACAGCTGGTAGCGTGTTTAAAAATCCTCCCGGGCATCAACCAGCGGGCCGATTGATCGAGTTGGCGGGGTGCAAAGGCTGGCGGGTTGGCGAGGCCGAAGTTTCTTCTAGGCACGCTAACTTTATCGTTAATCTGGGAGGAGCTCGTGCCAGCGACATCTACCGGTTGATGAGGCAGGTGCAGTGGCAGGTGGAGCTGTGTTTCGGGGTAAGGCTGGAACCAGAAGTGAGAATACTGGGTGCTTTTGGGTGGGAAGAGAGTCCATGCGATTAGTGATTAAAGGGCCTAACGTGTTACGGGGCAAAGTCAGGGTCAGTGGGGCCAAAAACGCGGTTTTACCTATCCTTTGCGCCTGCCTGCTTTGTGATGGAGAAAGTGTAATCAGCGGTGTGCCCCAGCTGGGCGACGTGGCGGTAATGAGCTCGGTGCTGCGCCATCTCAAGGTGTTTTGTCGCCGGGAAGGTGAGGCGCTGAAGGTTGATACCAACGCGCTGCAGCTGGAAGAGATACCGGAAGAGCTCACCAGGCGGATGCGGGCTTCTTGCCTGGTCATGGGCCCCCTGCTGGCTCGCTTCGGCAGGGTAAAAATAGCGGCTCCTGGGGGCTGCAATATAGGTGCTCGCCCCATCGATCTTCATCTCAAGGGGCTCAAGGCGATGGGAGCGGAGATAAACGAACGGGCCGGTTTTATCATAGCTGAGGCGCGGCGTTTGCGGGGGGCTGAGATCCACCTAGACCTTCCCAGCGTTGGAGCTACGGAAAACCTGATGATGACCGCGGTGCTGGCCGAGGGGACCACCATCATCGGTAACGCGGCCAAAGAGCCTGAAATCGTCGATCTGCAGAACTTCCTCAACCGGGCGGGGGCTCGGGTTCGCGGCGCGGGTACTTCTACTATACGTGTTGAGGGAGTCAAACGACCGCTGGTGGCGCCGCGAGGGCACCAGGTGATTCCCGATCGAATCGAAGCCGGAACTCATCTAATTGCCGCGGCTCTCACCCGAGGAGAAGTAGAAGTGGAAAACGTCATCCCCGAGCACCTGGAGCCTTTGCTGGCTAAGTTGCGTGAGGCCGGAGTGCAAGCGGAGGTGGAAGAAGATCGCATCTGGATAAGACCCGGAGACTCTCTCCGGGCGGTGGACCTGCGTACTATGCCTTACCCCGGCTTTCCCACCGACTTGCAAGCTCCCATGTGCTCGTTGCTGGCCTTAGCTGAGGGTATAAGCGTGGTCACCGAGAATATATTTGAGAACCGGTTCCGTCACATTCCTGAACTTCAGCGTATGGGCGCCGATATAAGGATTGAGGGGCGCACGTTGATTATTCGGGGAGTACCCCAGTTGGTGGGAGCTCGAGTAGAGGCTCACGATCTCCGGGCTGGAGCAGCGCTGGTGCTAGCGGGCTTGGCGGCGGAGAACACCACCATAGTGGAACGCATAGGGCATATCGATCGCGGCTATGAGAATCTGGAAGAGAAGTACAGGAAATTGGGCGCCAACATCGAGCGAGTCGGCTGATTCCTGCCCAATTTTTATCCCTCTGGGGGACAGGCTTTATGCTTGCGGTTTCCACGCGCAGAAAGAAAAATAATCGGCGCTATCGCTGGGAGCGCCTGGGTTTTATCTTATTGCTACTTCTGGTTATTTACTTGCTCCTCAACTCCTCTTGGTTTACCATCGAGAAGGTAAGAGTGGAAGGAAATAAAAACCTAACGGCGAAGGAGATACTGGAGGCAGCTAAGGTTCCTCTGGGAGAGAACATCTTCCGGGCCAATTTGGAAACGGTGGCGCAGCGGGTGGCTGCTCTCCCCCAAATCGCGGAGGCGCGGGTTTACCGACGCCTTCCTCATACGGTGCTAATCCACGTTCGGGAGAGGGAGCTGGTGGCCCTGATGCCGGGCCCAGATGGTTTCTACGGGTTAGATCTCAGCGGGCATTGCATAGGGCGCTACCCGGTCGATCTTCCCTTCCCCGTGCTTACAGGGATAGGTGAGGCGCCTCCACCGGGGCAGGTGATCAGTCATCCGGGGTTCGCCATTTTGGAAAAATGGCTTGGGGCTTTAAAGCGCGCGGCATTATTGGGTAAAATAGCCGAGATGCATATGGCCTCCGAAGATACGGTTGACGCTTATACCACCGAAGGGGTAAAGCTATATTTGGGGGGACCGGAACAAATTGCGGAGAAGATCGACCTTCTAATTCGCCTCCTGCCCGTGCTCGAGGGCGGGGGAGTGGAGTACGTCAATTTGGAGGTGGCCAGCCGGCCCGTAGTAAGGTTCAAGGGGGGAGATCGTCGCAGTGCGTACACTCAATCTCAGCCTGCTCCTGGTGGGCTTGTTCCTGGGACTAATCGTGGCCGTGCAAATGCGGCTGACCCGGGAAATAGCTCAGTCGGTGCCTATCCAGCGCATTAACACCTTGGCAGCCGAGGTGGAGGCGACGCGGCAAGAGCGCGATCAATTACAAAGCCAGGTCAACCAGCTACAGTCGGAGTTAGATGCGGTTACCAACCAGGAAGGGCTGAAGAGCCTCAAGGCTCAGCTTAATGCTTATCGTATCGAAGCGGGTACGGTGCCAGTTACCGGCCCGGGGATCGAGGTCACTCTTAATGATAGCTCTATGGCAGTCAAGCCTGGGCAAAATCCAAATCTTTACGTTTTGCACGACGAAGATATCCTCCGAGTCCTGAACGAGCTCAAGGCAGCTGGGGCCGAGGTGCTGGCTCTGAACGGGGAGCGTTTGGTGGCCACCAGTGAGATCAAATGCGCTGGCCCCACCATTGTAGTAAATAAGACCAAGCGCCTGGCCGCTCCTTTTGTGATCACCGCTATTGGCAACCCGGACACGATGGTCAACGCTCTGAGAATGCGTGGGGGCGTGGTGGATACCCTGCAACAGTTCTGGGGCATCCAGGTGAGTATAAAAAAGCTGCCTTCGGTCACTATTCCGGCTTATAAGGGGAGTCGCCGGCTGGAGTACGCGCATCCGGTAAAGGGGTGAGGACGGACCTTGCGCCGAAATGGAAAGGAATTGCTTTCACTGGGACTCATAGCTTTAACCTTGGGTTTTCTAATAGCTTTAACTTACCGCACTACCAATCAGGTGGTGCGAACCGTGCCCTACGATCGGGCCCACGAGCTCACCCTGGAGCTCCGCTCCCTCTCCAAAGAGCGGGCAGATTTAGAGGCGCAGGCGCAGGATCTCCGCTATAAACTGGCCAAGGCTAAGCAAGGGTACTCTGAAGCCCAAAGCGCTTTAGAAGCCGAGGTTAAAGATGCGGCAGCCCTAGCTGGAGCTGTTCCTCTGGAGGGTCCGGGAGTGCGGGTGGTGGTAAACAACCCACCAGGAACTCTGGGGGGTACAGTTTTTGCCGTGCGGGACGAAGACCTCCTTAAAATCGTTAACGACTTGCGAGCAGCTGGGGCTGAAGCTATCTCTATAAACGGGCAGCGGCTTATCTCCACTTCGGAGATCCGAACGGCCGGCTCTTTTATCAACGTCAATCTCCAGCCCATAGCGCCTCCTTATGAAATACTGGCCATAGGCGATCCTGAGGCCCTACAAGCGGCCTTAGACATAAAAGGAGGGATAGTGGAGACCTTGCGCGATTGGGGCGTTCGCATCCAAGTGGAAAAGCTCTCGCAGCTCACCGTTCCGGCCCTGAATAGGCCCTTGCGTTACGATTACGCGCGAGTGGCGGAAACGGGAGGTAAGGGGTAATGTGGTTAGGAGTATTGCTGGTGTTACTGGGCTTGGTCATAGGAGTGGCCGTAGGCTGGCAGGTACCCCTGGTCATCCCTCAAGCTTATGGTAAATACTTAGGTGTGGCTGTGCTGGCGGCTCTGGATTCGGTATTCGGAGGGTTACGGGCTTCTTTAGAGGGGCGCTTCGATAACGCCGTGTTTTTAAGCGGTTTCTTTGTTAACGCTTGCCTGGCGGCGGGACTGGTCTTTCTGGGAGATCGCTTGGGAGTGGAGCTTTACACGGCTGCGGTAGTGGCTTTCGGCGTGCGCTTGTTCCAAAACCTGGCTATTATTCGGCGTCACTTTTTGCCGCGAAAAAAATGATTGTTGCAGGAAATTTGTCGTGAGGAGAAAAACATTTAACTGTAACCAAACTTTACTAAAGGGAGGAGGCGGGGCGGAGCATGATCGATATCGAAATGGAAATCAATGAATTAGCCAATATAAAAGTGGTGGGAGTAGGTGGAGCGGGGAGTAATGCGGTCAACCGTATGATTGCTGCGGGGGTGCGCGGAGTAGAGTTCGTGGTTATCAATACCGATGCCCAAGCTCTAGCGATGTCACAAAGCCCCTATAAGCTGCAGATCGGAGCGAAGCTCACTAAAGGTTTGGGCGCTGGGGGCAATCCAGAAATAGGGGAGAAAGCGGCGGAAGAAAGTAAGGAGGATATCGCAGCGGCCCTGCGGGGCGCAGACATGGTTTTCGTCACGGCGGGCATGGGTGGGGGGACTGGCACGGGAGCCGCCCCTATTGTGGCGGCGCTGGCTAAAGAGCTGGGCGCGCTCACCGTAGGCGTGGTTACGCGCCCCTTCACCTTTGAGGGGCGTAAGCGGCAGACCCAGGCGGATAACGGAATCGCCAACCTCAAGGAGCGCGTGGATACGCTTATAACTATCCCTAATGATCGTCTGCTCCAGGTGATCGACAAGAACACTTCTATGGTGGAGGCTTTCCGTATTGCCGACGACGTTTTGCGGCAAGGCGTTCAGGGTATTTCTGACCTCATCGCCGTGCCTGGGTTGATCAATCTCGACTTCGCTGACGTGCGTACCATTATGCGTGATGCTGGGTCGGCGCTGATGGGCATCGGCTTAGCGCGGGGGGAGAACCGAGCGGTGGAGGCGGCTAAGGCAGCCATTTCCAGCCCGCTACTCGAGACTTCCATCGAAGGAGCTCGGGGGGTATTGCTCAATTTGACCGGCGACCCCTCCATGCGCCTTCTGGAAGTCAACGAAGCGGCCCAGATCATTTCCCAGGTAGTGGACCCGGAAGCCAACATCATATTTGGAGCGGTGATTGACGAGAGTTTGAACGACGAGGTGCGCGTTACTGTGATCGCCACTGGCTTCTACGACGAGGAGCGGGTATCCAAGGAACAGCCAGAAGTGGAGTTGCGCGCTTTAAACCACCATGAAGATTTGGATATCCCGGTCTTTCTCTTGCGGCGCTCGGGAACCCGGTAGGATATTAGCCCCCTCCTTTTCCACAAAATGACAAGCTACGCTGCCTCGGCTTGCTACAATGGAGCCGAGGTTTTTTGTTGGTGCCTTTGAAGGATCGCGGTCTCGCGAAAGCATGATAGGCATAGGTTGGATTAAGGCGAGCGTGGAGGGAGGAGCTTGGCCAGCTGTGTGGTTTACGTGGACGAGTTGCTGCTTACCAATACGCTGATGAATTTTTTAGTGCTCTATCTAACCGGCAGGCTGGCCGGTTTGGCTTTTTCGGTCTGGCGCCTATTGCTCGCCGCTTTACTGGGCTTTTTATATATACTTATCCTTTTTACCCCCAGCGGAGCATACCTTTATAACTTGGTAGGGAAAGTGCTGGTGTCGCTGTTAATGCTATGGCTGGCCTTCGGCTTTATGCCGTGGCGACGTTTCTTGGTGGTGGGGCTTATTTTCTACGGCATTTCGCTGGCGTTGGGGGGAGTGGTGTACGGGGTGAGCTTCTTCTTTCACGGCCATCCGGAGGGTGAAAAACTCACCTACCGTTTCTTCCTGCCGGGCCTGCTTGCCACCGTGCTGCTGGCCATAGTGCTGGGGCGCGTGGGAACTCGTTTGCACCGGCGGGTAGGGGAGGGATTCTTCCACGTTCCCTGCCGCCTCTGGCTGGCCAATCGTTCTCTGGAGCTCACCGCGCTGGTGGACACTGGCAACCAGCTGCTGGATCCTGCTTCCGGATACCCGGTGATGATAGTCGATTACGCGGTGCTGGAGCCGCATTTACCCGAGGAATTCCGGAGTTGGTTGCGCGAAAGCGGGAGCTCGGACCCTACCAGTTTCGCCAGTTGGTCTTGGAGCGACCCTCGGTGGCTTACGCGAATCCGCCTCATCCCTTTCCGGTCCCTAGGGGTTAGCGGAGGTTTGTTGGTGGGAATCAAGCCCGATGCGGTCGAGGTGTGGTATCGGGGGAAGGGGGTGAAAACCAGCAAAGTGGTGGTGGGAATCTATGGGGATCGCCTTAGCCCGGAGGGAACCTATCAAGCTTTGCTGCCTCCCGGCTTAATAGAGCCTTTGTTCAGAGTAAAGGAGGGGGAGTCGTGATATCCAAAATAAATACCTGGCGTTGGCGTTTAGGATTTTGGTTGCGGTGCTGGCTTCTATGGCTGCGCCCAGCGGGTTATTACGTGGGGGGTCCTGAGGCCCTCCCCCCACCTCTCAATGGTGAGGAAGAAGCGCGCCTGTTGCGCCGCTTAGAAGCGGGGGATAAGACGGTACGCAATACTCTGGTGGAGCGCAACCTGCGTTTGGTGGTTTATATCGCGCGCAAATACGAGAGTACGGGTGTAAGTTTGGAAGACCTGGTATCCATCGGGAGCATCGGTTTGATCAAGGCGGTTAATACCTTTAACCCTCAGCGAAAAGTTAAGCTGGCCACCTACGCTTCGCGCTGCATTGAAAACGAGATTCTGATGTTCCTGCGGCGCCAGTCGCGAACCGTGCGTCAGGAGGTTTACTTCGACGAGCCCCTCAACACTGACTGGGATGGGAACGAACTCCTTCTTTCCGATATTATGGGCACCGAAGGGGATGTAACTTCACGCCACCTGGAGGAAGAAACGGATCGCTTGGTTTTGCAGTTGGCACTATCCACTCTCAGCGGGCGGGAGCGGACCATCATGGAGCTCCGCTTCGGATTAGGAAGTGGCGGGGAGGAGAAAACTCAAAAAGAGGTGGCTGATTTGCTGGGGATTTCCCAGTCCTATATTTCCCGGCTGGAGAAGCGCATTCTTAAGCGTTTACGACGAGAGATCTATCGCTTGGCGTGAGATACTTTTAAGAACCTGAGCCAGGCGGGTTGCACCCGCCTTTTTCTTTTGATTAGTTATTATACAAATTTGTGTATAAGTTCCTTTAACAGCGGCCATAATGACAGCTAGAGTAGCGTGGTTGATTGGATAGGGAGTTGTTAGCAGCGCATGGCCAATAAGGTAGAGATATGCGGGGTAAATACCTCAAAGCTTCCGGTACTTTCCGCCCAGCATATGCGTCAGCTTTTCGAGGCTTTGCGCCAAGGGGATATAAGCGCGCGCGCTCAGCTTATTAAAGGCAATTTGCGCCTGGTGTTGAGCGTGGTGCAGCGTTTTGCCAACCGGGGTGAGCAATTGGACGATCTCTTCCAAGTAGGTTGCATAGGTTTAATAAAAGCGATTGATAACTTCGACTTAAGGCAAGAAGTGAAATTTTCTACTTATGCAGTGCCTATGATTATCGGCGAGATAAGACGCTATTTACGGGATAACAATGCAATTAGGGTATCCCGTTCCTTGCGCGACATTGCTTATAAAGCCCTGCAGGTGCGCGACAGCCTGGCCAATCAATACGCCCGCGATCCCACGGTGGCTGAGATCGCCGCCGCTTTACAGTTACCCCAGGAAGAGGTAGTTATGGCCTTGGAAGCGATTCAAGACCCGGTCTCTCTCTTTGAACCTGTCTACCACGAGGGTGGTGATCCTATATGCGTGATGGATCAAGTGGGAGATGAAAAGAATCAAGACAATAGCTGGCTGGAAGGTATATCCATAAAGGAGGCCATGCAGCGTCTTTCCGAGCGAGAACGCCAAATCATTAAAATGCGGTTTTTCGAGGGCAAGACCCAGATGGAGGTAGCAGAGGAAATTGGAATTTCTCAAGCTCAGGTCTCGCGTCTGGAAAAAGCTGCTTTGCAGCATATGCGTAAATATGTCTAGGGGGGCGAGTAAGTTGCGTAAACATAGTTGGTGGTGGATAGGGGCAGCAGTGGCGGTGTTGGGTTTGGCGTTATGCTATTGGCGGCACGTCGCCGCAGTTAGGGCTTACCATCCGGGTAATTTTATCCGGATACATATAGTGGCCAACAGTGATGCTCCTGGAGACCAATGGTTGAAGTACCGGGTGCGCGACGCAGTGATAACCGCCATGGCCCCCGAGTTCCAGGGGGTGAGTCGAGTGACGGAGGCGCGCGAGAAAGTCGAAGCTAACCTGGAAAGGATTCGCGAGGTAGCTCAAGCCGAAGTCCGGGCGGCAGGGAAAGATTATCCGGTGGAAGTTGGTTACGGGCATTTCATCTTCCCCGAGCGGAGCTACGGTCAGCTTACTCTCCCTGCCGGCGAGTACGAGGCGGTACGGGTGGTGCTTGGCGCGGGCCAGGGACAGAATTGGTGGTGCGTTCTCTTCCCCCCCCTTTGCCTGATGGAAACTGGACCCGCAGCGGAACGGGGAAAGCCCATGGTTTTCCGCAGCCGCTTCTACGAGATGGCTCGCCAGCATTTCTTCCCTTCGCCCGAACCGGTGGCGCAGGCCAGTTCCGAACACCCTTAAGCGTAAACGCGCTGGGCCGGGGGCTGTCCCTTCGGGGGCGGCCCCCTTTGGCTTCTAGGAAGCTATAGCTTGGCATATTTTTAAAGTTAAGGGAGGCGAGGAGTGGGGGAGTGAAGCCATTGGCTTTGAAAGTTTCCGACCTGCGAATGCGGGAAGTGATCAATGTTTCCGATGGAAGGAGATTGGGATTGATCAAGGATATCGATGTGGATGTAGAAAACGGGCGCATCAGTGCGCTCATTCTTCCCGGACCGGCGCGCCTCCTAGGGTTGTGGGGGCGGGAAGATGAAATTATTATTCCTTGGGAACGAGTGATTAAGATCGGGACTGATGTCATCCTCGTGGAGGCCCCTAATGAGGTCTGGTCACGCCCTCCTTATCACCGCTAATGGTATATAGATCCAGGTTCCTATCCCAACCTAAAATTTATCCTCCGGCGCTTTTGGGTTGATCATTTCCTTCTTTTTGCTCCCTAACCTCTTCATTCGGCCTCATACCGCCATTGCCTTCCCCAAGATATTGCGTTAGACTGGATTTTACCTACAAGATGTAGTGCGAAGGGTGGTCTGCGTTCCATGCGTTGCCCTTATTGCCACTTCACCGATACCCGGGTGGTGGACACGCGCCCAGCCAATGAGGGCCAGGCCATTCGTCGCCGCCGAGAATGCCCCCGCTGCAACCGTCGTTTCACCACTTTTGAGCGGGTGGAGGAACTCCCGCTAGTGGTGGTGAAGAAGGACGGTCGCCGGGAACTTTTCGATCGTTCCAAGATTCTCACCGGCTGTCTCCGGGCCTGCCATAAACGCCCAGTCCGTCGGGAGGAATTGGAGCAGCTGGTGGACGAGGTGGAGCGAGAACTTCGCAACCGGCTGGAGCCGGAAATTCCTAGCTACGTGATCGGGGAGTTGCTGATGCAGAAGCTGAAGCAACTGGACGAGGTGGCTTATGTGCGTTTTGCGTCCGTGTATCGGGAATTCTGCGATAGCTGCGATTTTCAAAGAGAAATCGAACGCTTAGTCCGGGAGAAGGAGGGAGAGAACAGTGTTTGAAGTGATCCGCAAGCGCGATGGGCGTGAAGTGCCTTTCGATCCCAACCGTATCACCGAGGCCATCTTCAAAGCGGCACAGGCGGTTGGGGGGGAAGACCGGGAAACGGCCATGCGACTTACGTTACAGGTGATGGATCACCTTAAGGCTTGCTACAACGGCACCATCTTTGGAGTGGAGGATGTGCAGGACGTGGTGGAGAAGGTGCTGATCGAGAATGGTCACGCCAAGACGGCCAAGGCCTACATCCTCTACCGCGCCTGGCGCACCCGCATCCGTGAGGGCAAGTCGGAGCTCATGGACGCGGTGGCCGACATCCTTAAAGAGACCCACAAAGAAAACGCCAACGTTTCCAACTCCCCTTCGGGGAAGATGCTGCAGGTGGCCGAGGCCGCCAGCAAGAAATATTATCTCACCCGTCTCATCCCGGAAGAATTCGCTCAGGCTCACGTGCGGGGTGATATTCACATCCACGACCTTGGTTTTTACGCCAAGACCACCAACTGCCTGCAAATCCCTCTGGGACGGTTGCTGCAAGAGGGCTTCGACACCGGTCACGGCTATATAAGGCCGCCCAAGAGGCCGGGATCCGCCGCTGCCCTGGCTTGCATCATCTTGCAGAGCTCTCAGAACGACATGTTTGGAGGCCAGTCTTTTCCCTTTTTTGACCGGGATATGGCCCCCTTTTTTGAAACGGCTTCAGATGATGACGCCTATCAGGCAATGGAGGCGCTGGTCTATAACCTCAACAGTATGCACAGCCGGGCGGGAGCTCAGGTGCCTTTCTCCAACATCAATCTGGGCACCGACACCAGCGAGGCCGGCCGCAAGGTGACGCGTAACCTCCTTCTAGCTTACGAAGCGGGTTTGGGGAGGGGGGAGACTCCTATATTCCCCAACATTATCTTCCGGGTGAAGAAAGGAATAAACTTCGATCCGGGCGACCCCAATTACGACCTATTCCAGCTCGCCGTCCGGGTGGCAAGCAAACGTCTCAATCCCACCTTCAGCTTCATGGATTCCAGCCTCAACGCGCCTTACGGGGATCAGGTGGCCTACATGGGTTGCCGGTCTCGCGTCATGGCCAACCGTTGCGGCCCGGCGGTCACCGAGGGTAGGGGCAACCTCTCTTTCACCACCATCAACCTCCCCCGTCTAGCTTTGCGGGCCGAGGGCGATTTGAACTCCTTCTGGCGGCTGCTCCAGACCACCACCTGGCTTGCCTTCCAGCAGCTCCTGCATCGCTTTAAGGTGCAGACCAGGCTCCGGGTAAGAGACCTGCCCTTCGTCATGGGGCAGGGGCTTTACCTGGGTTCGGAAAACCTGGGACTGGACGACGTGGTGGAAGAGGCCATCAAAAACGGGACTCTGGCGGTGGGCTTCATCGGCCTGGCCGAAACGCTGCTGGTTCTGACCGGACAGCATCACGGTGAATCTGGCTCCGCCCAGGAGCTGGGGCTGGAGATAGTATCCCGCCTAAAAGAAATGGTGGATACTGCCGGGAAAGAGTACGGGCTTAACTTCACCCTGCTGGCCACGCCGGCGGAGGGTTTGGCGGGCCGCTTCGTGGCTTTGGATCGCCGCGAGTTCGGCGTGCGGCCAGGGGTGACCGACAAGGAGTATTACACCAACTCCTTCCATGTCCCTGTCTACCATTCCTGCGAAGCTTATCGCAAGATCGAAATCGAGGGGCCCTACCACAAGTATTGCGATGCCGGGCACATAAGCTACGTGGAACTCCCGTCGCCTCCTGTGCACAATCCGGAAGCGGTGGAGGCTCTGCTCCGGTACATGGCCCAAAACGACATGGGATATGTGGGGATAAACTTCCCGGTGGACTTCTGCGTGACCTGCGGTTACCAGGGGGTTTTGACCGACAACTGCCCTCGATGCGGTTCCGACCGTATAAGGCGGGTCCGGCGGATAACCGGTTACCTTTCCACCACCGACCGCTGGAACGGCGCTAAACTGGCGGAGCTCCAGGACCGGGTGGTGCATCTATGAAGCTGAGGTTGGCGGGGATAGTGAAGGAAAGCGTGGTGGACGGCCCCGGCGTGCGCTACGTCATCTTCGCTCAGGGCTGCTTGCACCGCTGCCCCGGCTGCCACAACCAGCACACCTGGGACCTGGAGGCCGGGGAAGAATTGGAGGTAAAGTGGCTGCTCCAGGACATAGGGCGCAATCCCTTGCTGGCGGGAGTAACTTTCACTGGAGGGGAACCCTTCCTCCAGGCTGCGGCTTTTGCCCAGTTAGGTCGGCAAGTAAAAGAGCGGCTGGGACTGAGCATCGTGACTTACACTGGTTACACCTTTGAGGAGCTCTTGGACCTGGATCTGGAGGCGGTGCGTCAGCTCCTGGAGGTCAGTGACCTGCTGGTGGACGGTCCTTTTCGGGTCGAGTCGAAAAGCCTGGATTTGCCCTTTCGCGGTTCTTCCAACCAGCGGCTTATTGATGTCTCCCGCTCGCTAAGGGAGGGCCGGGCGGTGGAGTTGGTTCTTTAGCTCGCTTCCTGGCTGATTAAGGGGAGGGGAGTGGGAAAACCGCCGATTCTCCGGCTCGGAAGGAGTCGGCCTGGAAGGGTTCCGCAGGAGCTGATCCGGCTTGGGCTCGGTGGAAGCGAGGTGAAGTTGGGATGAGGTCTTCGACTCTGGAAAATTTCCCCTCCTGATTCACCTACCAGCTCCTGACGCGCACTAGAGCCCAGAGCTACTTGACGGGAGTTGTAAAATCGGCCATAATGTTTCTTAGAGTTACGTGGTTCGGGATGTGGCTCAGCTTGGTTAGAGCGCACGGTTCGGGACCGTGAGGTCGCAGGTTCAAATCCTGTCATCCCGACCATTTTTTAGCCCCTCTAAGTGCCAGTTTTCACAAAATTACTGAAAGGAGCGAGAGCGGTGAACCTTCTCATTATGGGACCGCCGGGTGCCGGTAAGGGTACCCAGTCGGAGCGGCTGGTGCAGGAACTCAACATCCCTCACATTTCCACCGGCGACATGCTGCGGGAGGCCGTAAAGCAGGGCACCGAGATGGGTAAGAAGGCGAAGGAGTACATGGATAAAGGCCAGTTGGTGCCCGACGAGGTGATCATTGGTGTGGTTCGCGAGCGGCTGATGCAATCTGATTGCGAGAGGGGTTTCCTGCTGGACGGGTTTCCCCGCACGGTGGCGCAGGCAGAGGCGTTGGACAAGTTGCTGGCCGAGATGGGGCGTAAGCTGGACGCGGTCATTAACGTTTCGGTCCCCCGAGAAAAGATTGTGGCCCGTCTGACCGGACGGCGGGTCTGTAAAGTATGTGGGGCCACTTATCATATCATTAATAATCCGCCCAAGGTCGAGGGAAAATGCGACAAGTGCGGCGGTGAACTCTACCAGCGCAGTGACGACACGGAGGAAACGGTAAATAAAAGGCTCGATGTCTACGAGGCCCAGACGCAGCCCCTAATCGAGTATTACCAGGCTAAGGGGCTGCTTATAAATGTGGACGGTGACCAGCCAATTGACAAGGTATTTGCCGATTTAATGGCCGCTTTGCGGAAGTAAGGGGTGACCGGGATGCTGCGGGTAGAAATACCCGGCCGGGGCCTGCTGGAACTGAATCACTTGGTGTTGGATTACAACGGCACCCTTGCTTGTGATGGAGAGTTATTGCCCGGTGTGGTGGAGCGCCTCAACGCCCTAGGCGAAAAGCTGACCATCCATATTCTGACAGCTGACACCTTTGGGACGGCAACCGAAAAATGCCGGGCTATTCAGGCTAAGCTGATAGTCTTGCGCCAGCCGTTTACCGGTCCTGAGAAGGAGAAATGCGTGGAAGGGCTGGGTGCAACCCAGACGGTAGCCGTGGGCAATGGGGCCAATGATGTGTTGATGTTGCGGCGAGCCATTTTGGGGATTGCGGTGCTGGGGCCGGAGGGATTGGCGGGCGAGCTCGTGCAAGCCGCTGATGTGCTGGTGCGCGACATCAACGAAGCCCTCGACCTCCTGCTTAAGCCTAAGCGTGTGGTAGCCACATTGCGTTTATAAGGGGGAGGGTTAGCCATGGGCAAAAAAGTTCAGCAGCGCTGTATTATTTGCGGGCGCCTGTTTGAGACCGAGGCGATGGAAGAAACTGTGGTGGAAGAGGAAGAAGAACTGCTCGAAGGGGTTCCCCGAAAGCCCAAGTCCATTTGTCCTCTATGCGAGGCTAAGATAAAGAAGGAAGCTAAGGACGCTCAAGAAGAGCCCAAACCTATGTAGCTTGGGCGAGGGCGTGGGAGGGAGTTAAGTGGTGGCTAAAACTAAGTTTGTCATTAAGCGCCTCGGCATTCTCACCGGTGGAGGGGACGCTCCGGGATTAAACGCCGTAATCCGGGCCGCGGTCAAAGTGGCTGTGCGGAATTACGGGATAAGCGTGGTGGGCTTTGAAGATGGTTTTGCCGGTTTGGTGGAAAATCGCACGCGCAAACTCACTCCTAGGGAGGTTGTGGGTATTTTGCCCCGAGGGGGCACTATTTTGGGTACCACCAACCGGGAAAACCCCTTTTACTATCCAGTTAAGGAGAACGGTGAGATTGTCTATAAGGATCTCTCTCAGCAAGCGCTGGCCAACCTTAACTCCCTCGGCGTTCAGGCGTTGATTATCATTGGTGGCGATGGTAGTCTCAAGATCGCCAAAGAAATGTGGGAGCGGTACAGTTTCCCTGTTATCGGGGTGCCCAAGACTATCGACAACGACATTGCTGCTACCGATCAGACCTTTGGCTTCGACACCGCCGTGACCACGGCTACTGAGGCCATCGATAAACTGCACACCACCGCCGAGGCGCATCACCGGGTAATGGTTTTGGAAGTGATGGGGCGCTACACCGGCTGGATAGCTTTGCATGCCGGTGTAGCTGGAGGGGCGGACGTCATTCTTATTCCTGAAATCCCCTTCGCCGTGGACAAGGTTTGCGAAAAAATCTTAGAGCGGCAGCGAGAAGGCAAGAAGTTCAGCATTGTTGTGGTGGCCGAAGGGGCCAAGCCGGTAGGCGGAGAAATGGTTGTTAAGAAGATCGTGAAGGAAAGCTTCGAGAGTGTGCGCCTGGGCGGTATCGGTAACGTGGTCGGCGAGCAAATCGAGCGTACCACAGGGATAGAAACGCGCGTGACAGTGCTGGGGCATTTGCAGCGTGGGGGGTCTCCCAGTTCTTTCGATCGGCTGCTGGCCACCCGCTTCGGAGCTGCTGCCGTTAACTTTTTACTCGAAGGGCGTTTCGGCGAAATGGTTTCTCTCCGGACTCCTGACATTACTTCGGTGCCTCTGGCCGAGGCGGTGGGTTCAATGCGGCGGGTCCCCTTAGGTTGCGATTTGATTCGTGCCGCCCGCCAGATGGGCATTAGTTTCGGCGACTAAGATCGAAGATATTAGTCGCCAGTTTGGCAGGACTTTTAATTATCGGTGGCGAATCCTTAATAGGTTAACCGGCGAGGGAAGAAGGGACGACGAAAATGTTGAAAGCGACACCAAAGCTGGTGGTACTGGGGATAGGTAACCTGCTGTTGCAAGATGAAGGTATAGGGGTCCATGTGGTGCGAGCACTGCGGCAGAAGGGTTACCCTGATCTGGTAGAGCTAGTTGATGGCGGCACGGCGGGCATGGATCTGCTGTATTACATCGAAGAAGCCACACGCCTGATCATTATCGATGCAGTTAATGGCCAGGCTCCGCCCGGCACCATTTTTAAATTCTCTCCTGAGGAACTGGATGATTACGTGCCGGTGGCGGCTATGTCTTCCCACTCGGTCGGGATTCTAGAAGTGATTCACCTGGCCAAAGTCATGGAGGTGCTCCCCCCCACTACTATTCTGGGTATGCAGCCCGCCAGCATGTCTTGGGGCATGGAGCTCAGTCCTCTGATCCAAGAGCGCCTACCGCGCTTGCTGGCGTTGGCGGATGAGGAAATCCGGGAGTGGCTTCAAACGCTTCCGGAAGGCCAATCGACCACCGTTGGTGAGGAAAGGAGGTAAAGGGTAAGCTTCAAGATCTGCTAAGGTTTTCGGGCGTTTGTTTCAAGCGCAAAGGGATGGGAGGGAAGATGTGGTGAGACGAATCTCACGGCGCGAGTTCATCCGGATTTGTACCGAAACTGCAGCCGGCATAGCGCTGCTTTCGGCTCTGGAGCCCTATATCCTAGAGTCTTTGGCCGAAGCGGCGGAAGAAAGGCCGCCGGTGATTTGGCTTCAAGGGGCAGCCTGTACTGGCTGCTCGGTGTCGCTCCTGAACGCCGTGACCCCCCCGATCCAGGAAGTGCTGCTAAAAATTATCTCACTACGCTATCATCCCACGGTCATGGCGGCTTCCGGACACCTGGCGTGGGACTACTTGCGTGAAACCGCGGCCAAGTACGCTGGCAAGTATTTCCTGGTAATTGAGGGCGGTGTTCCTACGGGTGACGATGGTATTTTCTGTACCATAGGTGAGCAGGATGGCAAAGATGTGACGCTGCTGCATGCTTTGAAGGAATACGGTAGCAAAGCGGCGGCCATAATAGCAGCAGGTCAATGCGCTTCCTACGGCGGGATACCTGGGGCCGCTCCTAATCCCACTACCACGGTAGGGGTGTGGGATGTGGTGAAGAAGACGCCGGTAATTAATATTCCTTGCTGCCCCATGCATCCGGACGATTTTCTGATCACTCTCACTTACGTGCTTCGTTTCGGGGATGTGCCTGAGCTCGATTACTTTAATCGGCCCAAAATCGCCTTCCCAGATAGAACCATTCACGAGGGCTGTCCCCGGTGTGAGTATTTTGCCAAGGGAATCTTTGCCAAGCACCCCGGTGACGAAGGTTGCCTAGCCATGGTAGGGTGCAAGGGTATGGTGTCCCACGCGCGCTGTAACGTCCGGTGGTGGAATCACCACGTCAATTGGTGTATCCGGGCGGGAGCTCCCTGTCAGGCTTGCTCTGAACCGGGGTTTCCGGACGATAGCAGCCCGCTTTACGGGCGCTACCGGATTCACGATTAGGGCTAGCTTTAGAGCTCTGCGCGAGCGTGCCCGTCCTCCGGAGGGACGTGGTCGAGGGGCTAGGCGGAAGCAAGGGGGGATAACGAATTGTCCAAGAAAGTGGTTGTCGATCCCGTTACTAGAATCGAGGGTCACCTAAAAATAGAAGTCAACGTCGATGGTGGTAAAGTGGTGGATGCCTGGTCTTCAGGTACCCTTTTCCGGGGCTTCGAAATCATTCTCAAGGGCCGGGACCCACGTGATGCCCAGCATATCACCCAGCGGATCTGTGGCGTTTGTCCTATAGCTCACTCCATGGCTTCGGTGCGCAGCCTGGACGACGCTTTCAAGGCTACTATTCCCACTAACGGACGTATCACCCGCAACTTGATCCAGGGGGCTAACTTCATCCAGTCGCATATCCTGCATTTCTACACCCTGGCGGTATTGGATTACGTCAAGGGTCCGGATACCCCGCCCTTTGTTCCCCGCTACGAGGGAGAAGGTTACTACCGGCTGCCGCCGGAAGTCAATCAGGTTTGTGTAGAGCACTATCTGGAGGCCCTGAATATGCGGCGTAAGGCTCAGGAGATGCTGGCCATTTACGGCGCGAAGATGCCGCACATCACCACCATTATTCCCGGCGGCAACACGGAAAAGGTAACCAAGGAGAGCATTGACCAGTTCCGGGGCTACCTGAAAGAACTCATTGCCTTTATCGATAATATCTACGTCCCCGATGTGATAAAGATCGGTGAAGTGTACAGCGATTATTACGATATCGGGCGGGGCTATCTAAATGCCCTGGCTTACGGGATTTTCCCGCTAAACGACACCCCGGTCTGGGAGAAGCAGGATCTCTTGATCAAAGGTGGCGTCTACATCAACGGCCAGTGGCAGGCGGTTAACCCGCAGAAGATCGCTGAAGACGTGAAGCATTCGTGGTATCGCAACGACACCACCGGGCTCAACCCGGCTCATGGCAAGACCGAGCCTCAGCCGCGTAAAGCTGGCGCCTACTCCTGGATTAAGGCTCCGCGTTACGAAGGCCATCCCATGGAGGTGGGGCCGCTGGCCCGCATGTGGGTGAACCGGGTACCGGAGATTTACAATCTAGGTGAGAAGGCTTTTTCCACCATGGGCCGTCATCTAGCGCGGGCCATCGAGTGCCGCTTGGTCGCCCACGCCATGATGGGATGGCTAGACCAGTTGGTTCCTGGCGAGCCCACCATAAAGCCGTGCGACGTACCCCGCGAAGCCGAAGGTATGGGCTTGTGGGAGGCGCCACGCGGCGCCATAGGCCACTGGATCGAGATTAAGGACTATAAAATTCACAATTATCAGGTGGTTTCAGCTACCATCTGGAACGCTAGCCCGCGCGACGACAAAGGGCAGCGGGGGCCCATAGAGCAAGCCCTGATCGGAACGCCGATCAAGAACATCGAAAGCCCCATCGAGGTGGTACGGGTTGTCCGCTCCTACGATCCCTGACTGGGCTGCGCTGTTCACCTCGTTGAGGTGAAGGACTCCTGGGGTCGTAAAAAAGTGGTGCATGTGTAAGCTTGATTGAGCCCCTCAGTGGAGGGGCTCAATCTTTCTCCTTGGTGCAGGCGGGTGCGTTGTATTATGATAGTATTGATAATATTGCTGGGGGCGTGATAGGTTGTGCTGGGTTTAGGGGCGCAAGAGATTATCCTTATTTTGGCAGTCGCTCTAATCGTTTTCGGGCCCGGTAAGCTCCCGGAACTTGGCCGCTACCTGGGCAAGGCCTTGCGGGAGTTCCGCGGCGCCACTCAGTTCCTGGCCGAACGCGTCAATGGTGGCGTGGAAGAGGTTAAGAAGGAAGCTGAAGAGATTAAGCGAAGCATCGGGGTGTAAGCCGAGGGGGCGATACCATCAACCGCAATAACTCTAAGGAAATGACTATGGTTGAGCATCTGGAGGAGCTTCGACGGGTTTTGATCGTATCCGTGGTGGCGGTGGCAGTTTTTTCGTTGTTTTCGGCCCTGTTTTACCGCAAAATCCTGGCTCTGCTTCTGAGCCCGCTTACGCGGGCGGGCTACAAGGTGATTTTCACCGCTCCTACGGAGGCCTTTATGACTATAGTTAAGGTTTGTGTCTTTTCCGGGTTCCTAATCGCTTTGCCTATTATTTTGTGGCAAATTTGGAATTTCCTATCTCCAGCGTTGGAGGCTACGGAGAAACGCTATTTCGTGTTATTTGTTTTCGGCTCCTTCGTGCTTTTTGTGGGGGGAGTGCTTTTCGGCTTTTTTGGTGTTTACCGTTACGGTCTGGCCTTCCTCCTGCGCTTCGGGGGAGATTATCTTATTCCCATGCTCACCGTGGGGAAATATATTTCTTTTACCATCTATTTCCTGATACCTTTCGGGATTATTTTTGAGCTCCCCTTGATAAGCTATCTGCTGGCCCGTCTGGAACTCATCTCCAGCAAGTTCTTGGCCGCCAAGCGCAAATACGCTTTTTTGGTGATTATTATTATAGCTGCGGCTATTACTCCTACTCCGGACGCCTTCACCTGCCTGCTGATGGCTGGTCCCATGTACCTCCTATACGAGCTCAGTGTTTACATCGTGCGCTACACCGAAAAAGCTATGGCTCGCCAGAAGGAAAAGGCCGGCTGCCTGGAACCTCGCTAATTGCGGTTAAAGCTTTTCCCTCCTAGGACCGATTTCCCGTTCAGGGGGAGACTTTGGTCATAGGAGGTGGCTTGGTTTTGCTTTTGGGACGGGAGATTTCTCTGCGACGGTTCCTGCGCTTGCTTTTGGCCTTGGGCCTGCTCGTCAGCGTGGGGGTTTCTACCACTTTGGCCGTCTACCTGGGGCGGCGCGAACTCCAGGATTCTTTGCAGGAGCGCCTTGCCAAGACGTTGCAACTCAGTTACGCCACGGTGGATCTGAGTTATCCGGGTCCGTGGGAGCTGCGGGAAGGTCAATACCTCTGTAAGGGGGGAGCGGTGCTCAACAATAACTTCTCTCTAGTGGATAGGATCAAGGAACTTTCAGGGTGCGAGGCTACTCTTTTCATGGGTGATACCCGCGTGGCCACCACGGTGCAGAACCAGGCGGGGCAGCGGGCGGTGGGCACCAAGGCGGCCCCGCAGGTAGTGGAAAGAGTGCTTAAAGAGGGCAAGGATTATTATGGGGTAGCCGACGTTGCTGGCAAGCGCTCGCTCACCGCTTATATGCCTCTGCGCGACCCGCAGGGGAAGGTGGTGGGCATGTGGTTCGTGGGCATTCCTTTGGAGCGTCTGGCGGCGCTTTCCTGGCAACTTGTTTGGACCAGCTTGCTGGTTGGGGGTGCGGTGATCTTTATATTTATCTTGGGGCTCATTCCTTTGACCAATGCCTTTACCGATCCTATCCGCAAAACAGCGGCCGCTTTAGAAAAAGTAGCCAACGGGGATCTGAAGGTCTCCTTCGGGCAGCAGCGTTTCCGAGCTCTGGCCTTGCTCGCGCACTCGGCAGATAAGATGGTATCTCGCTTGAAAGAGCTTATTCGGCACACTCAGGAGACGGCGGGCAAGGTGACTTCCCGGGCGGAGGAACTGGCGGCGGCGGCGGAGGAGGCTTCAGCGGCGGTGGAGACGACAGCGGCCAGTGCCCAAGAACTCTCCGCCAGCGCGCAGGAGATGGCAGCCAATGCTCAAACGGCGGCCGAGTCGGCCGACCGTATCGAAGATGAGGCTCGCAAGAGCTTGCAGCTACTGGACGGAGCTCTAGGCAAAATTAAGGAGGCCCGGCAGGCGGTGGATCAGGAGATGGCTCTGGTCAAAAAACAGGGGGAAACGACGGCGCTTATCGATCGCATCACCCAGACCATTATGGGCATAGCCGAGCAGACTAACCTGCTGGCTCTCAACGCTGCTATTGAAGCGGCTCGGGCCGGAGAGCATGGCCGGGGCTTTGCGGTGGTGGCGGAGGAGGTACGTAAGCTGGCGGGGCAATCGGCTCGGGCTGCTTCTGAAATCGCTGGTCTGGTTGGCGAGGTGCAAAAAGGGATGCAGGAAGTGACCGGTTCTGCTATGCGCTCCTCTGCCGCGGTGCACGAGGGCGTTAATGCTGTGGAGCAGGCGGCCCAAGCTTTGCGCGGTGTACTCAACCGGGTAGGTGAAACTCTGGAAGCGCTTAAGGAAATTGCCCAAGCGGTGGAGCAGACCAGTGAAGCTACTCAGAACGTGGCTACTTCTTCACAGGATCTGGGCCGGATGGCGGAGCATGTGAGTCAACTGGCTCAGGAGTTGACCCAGGAAGCCAATCGTTTACGCGAGGCGGTAAGGGTCTTTCAGTTGTGATATTCTTTTCCGTCCACGGCGAGTGAAGGGCTGTCTAATCCGGACGGCCCTTATTTTTTGCCCCGTTTTCCTCCACGCCGGACGAGTGGCGCTGCATAGTTGTTTTTGGCTCGGGATAGGCTTGGAGGAAGAGGAGGTGAAGCCGCGGTGGATCAAATGCCTGTAGGAGTGCTGCTGCTCATCCTGCTTTCTTTGCTGCTGTACTTGGGCGTAGGGCAGCGAATGCTGGATCGTATGCGCCTTTCCGACCGGTCTGCGCTGTTGCTCATAGGGGCCATGGTGCTGGGCAGCTTTATCAACTTGCGACTAGGAGGGCACCTGGCCCTGAACGTGGGGGGAGCTCTGATCCCTCTGGGGCTGGCTGCCTATCTTGTGGCAAGGGCGGGAACGAGGGCGGAAAAGGCTAGGGCTCTGGGAGGGGCCCTAGTTACCGGACTGGTGGTCTATCTGGTGGGCACGTACTTTATGCGGGGCAGGCCCGAACCGGCCGGGCACTATGATTTTATGGAGCCTCTCTATCTCTTTCCCCTAATAGCCGCGGCGGTGGCTTATTTAAGCGGCCGCTCGCGGCGGGCAGCCTTTGTAGCTGCCACTATGGGAGTATTGCTAGGCGATCTGGGGCATTATTTTTGGGTTCTACGCCATCGAGCTCCTATCACCGTGACTCTGGGAGGGGGAGGAGTCTTCGACGCGATGGTGCTGGCGGGTCTAGCGGCCGTTTTGTTGGCCGAATTAGTGGGGGAGATGCGGGAACGCCTGCAGGGAGGGCCGCGAACAGAGGCGAGGGACCCGGCCCTGCTGGAAAGCCTGCGTTCGCCGGGAGGGGGAAAAGATGAGGAAAAGTAGTCTGGGCCTGGGATTGATTGTTATGCTGCTAGGGTTGACTGCTCTGCTCGGCTGGAAGGAAGAAAGATCCCTGCCGGTCGCGGCTTCCCGTCTCTGGTCTTACGATGGGGAATTGGAAGCAGGTAGTTTTTACACCGTGGTCGATCAGGCGCAAGCAGTGCTCGACCGTCTGGCTCGCGAGGTGGCTCCTGGAGACGAATTTTTCACCCCGGAAGGGAAGCATTATCGGGTGGAGCAGGTGCAAGGCAAGGTAGCTGTGGCCCGCCTGTTGGGACGCGACCGCGATTTATTAGCCTGGGAGAGCTACTTCGAACAGGTGGCCGTACCGGTTTCTCTGGGGGGAACTCGCATGGTGGCTATTTACCATACCCATAGCGACGAGTCTTACGTTCCCACCGACGGCGCGGCCTCTATCCCGTACCGGGGGGGTATCCTCAAGGTGGGAGCTCATTTTGGCCGCAAGTTGGAAGGGGAAGGGGTGCAGGTACAACACGATACCACGCCTCACGACCCTCACGACGCTTACGCTTACGTGCGCTCGCGCAAAACGGCTACCCGGCTGCTGCGTAGCCAGCCCTTGGCCCTATTCGATGTACACCGCGATGGGGTGCCCGACCCCGATTTTTACCGCACCTATATCCGCGGGAGCTCAATAGGCCAGATACGTATTGTGGTGGGGCGGCAGAATCCTAAGTTCGAGGCTAACCTGGACTTCGCTAAACGGCTTATGAGTTACGCCAACCGAGAATATCCCGGCTTGGTCAAAGGAATTTATCTGGGCCGGGGCAATTATAACCAGGATTTGTCTCCCACTGCGTTGCTTTTAGAATGCGGCACTCACACGCTGACTCGTCCCGAAGCGGAGCGAGGAGTGAGGTTGCTGGCGGAGGCGGTGCCGGTGGTATTAGGACTTGAGGGTTCTCGTCCCGATTTGCCGGAAGGAGCGCGGCCTCTAAGTGAGCGTTCGCCCGGAGCGTGGCGGGCAGTGGCCTTGCTGGTGCTGGTTGCAGTGCTGGGAGTAGGAGGATTCTTGCTGCTTAGTGCCGGTAGCTGGCGGGGAGCGGCAGAGAGATGGCGCCACTTCTGGTCCAAAGAATGGGGGGCGCGGGATTCGGGAAAGCGCCAGAAATAAAGAGGTTTTTATCCCTCGAAGTGTCCAGGTGCCCAATTTCAGAGGCTACCGAGGGGAGAAAGAGCGACCGGGGCCTAGAACTTGGCGAGAGCGGGGAAGTTTTCAGGTTTACCCCTCTCTTTCTCTCCGATATACTTAGAGACTAGAAGAGCAACTAAAAGGCTGGGAACAGGGAAATGGATGTAAATTTCTGGGCGGAGGTTAACCGGGCAGCGGGGCGAAAGGTGAGCCATTGCTACCAGTGTGGTAAGTGCACGGCCGGGTGCCCGGTAGCTTTTGCTATGGATTTTAAGCCACACCAGATCCTGCGTCTCTTGCAATTGGGACGGGGAGAGGAATTGCTGGCTTCTCGAGCTCTGTGGGTCTGTAGCAGCTGCCACACCTGTTCTACCCGTTGCCCCTGCCACATCGATCTGGCCAGTATTATCGATACCTTGCGCTTTTGGGCGCGGCGGCGGCTTCCCTCGTCCCTGCGGCGGGGAATGCCTCTTTTCAACGCCTTGTTTTTGCGTTCCGTCCGCCGCTACGGGCGGGTGTACGAGCTCGGATTGACCGTGCAGTTTAATCTGAAAGGGCGTAAGGTTTGGCGCGATGTGGAGCTGGGCCGCTTTATGTTGACCCGGCGAAAGCTTCGCCTGCTGCCCGAGTCGGTGGAAGACCGGGCAGTCATTTCCCAAATTTTTCTTGCCGAAAAGAGTGAGGAGCAATGAAATTCGCTTACTATCCGGGCTGCTCGCTAAAGGGGACAGCCCGGGAGTACGATCGCTCCACCCGTTTGGTAGCGCGCCACCTGGGCATGGAGCTGATTGAGATCCCGGATTGGAATTGTTGTGGCGCTACGGCAGCGCACAGTACCGATCCATTCCTGGCGCTGGCCCTTCCGGCGCGGGTGCTGGCTCTAGCTGAGGATATGGGGCTGGACATTCTGTCGCCTTGCGCTGCTTGTTATCAACGTCTGCGGGCTGCTAGCGAGGAATTGAAGCGCGACCCAGAACTTAAACGGCGGGTGGAAGGGGTGTTGGGGCGCAACTTTGCTGGACGGGTGCAGGTGTTTTCCTGGCTAGAAGCTTTAGCGCAATTGGGCGAAGAGGCCCTGGCTGTGCAGATGGTTCGTCCCTTGAAAGGGATGCAGGTGGCCTGTTATTATGGTTGTTTGCTGGTTCGTCCCACCCTGACCGGCTGCGACGACGCCGAACAACCCCAGCTAATGGAAAAACTGCTGCTGCCTACCCGCGTAGAGACCTTGGAGTGGGGGGGCAAGAACGAGTGCTGCGGCGCTTCTTTGATCTTTGGTGCTCGAGAGGTGGCTCTCAATCTCATCAAGAATGTTTTACACTCGGCCTCTCAGGCGCGAGCGCACGCTCTAGTGACTGCCTGCCCTCTTTGTCACGCCAATCTGGATTTGCGACAGCAGGAAGTTAACCAGCGTTTTGACACTAATTTCGCCTTGCCGGTCTTCTATCTTTCTCAGTTGCTGGGAATAGGGATGGGTTTGAATCCGCGGGACTTGGGCCTGGGATCGCATTACGTGGACCCGCGTCGAGCTCTGCGGATGGTAGGGAGTTGAGTGTAGATGCCGCGAGTAGGGGTTTTCATTTGCTGGTGTGGCTCTAATATCGGTGGGGTGCTGGATTGCCCGGCCCTGGCTCGGGCGGCGGCTGAGATCCCTGGAGTGGTTTACGCCGTCGATTATCGTTACATGTGTTCCGATCCTGGGCAGCAGCTTATTGCTACAGCGATCGTGGAGCACCGGCTGGATCGCGTGGTGGTGGCTGCTTGCTCCCCGCGTTTGCACGAGGATACTTTTCGCGAGGTGCTGGTGCGGGCGGGATTGAACCCCTATCTACTGGAAATAGCTAACTTGCGAGAGCACTGCTCGTGGGTTCACTCCGGCGAGCGTGCCGGAGCTCAAAGCCAGGCGTTGCGGATTTTGCGGCGAGCAGTGGCCAAAGCTAGGCGATTGGAGCCTCTAGAGCCGGGGCGCGTTGCTATCACCCGCCGTTGTCTGGTCATAGGGGGAGGGATAGCAGGTATCCAGGCCGCTCTAGACATAGCCGAGTCCGGGGTAGAGGTGGTGCTGGTGGAGCGCGAGCCGAGCCTAGGGGGGAAGATGGCGCTCCTGGACAAAACCTTCCCCACGCTGGATTGCTCGGCGTGTATCAGCACTCCTAAGATGGCGGCGGTGGCCAAGCATCCGCTTATCCGCCTTTACACCTATGCCGAGGTGGATAAGGTGGAAGGTAGCTTGGGGCGCTACCGGGTAACCATCAAGCAGAAGGCTCGTTATGTGGATCACACCAAGTGCACTGGCTGTGGCACTTGTTGGGAAAAATGCCCGGTAAAGCTGCCAGACGAACTTAATTTCCATTTGAGCACTCGCACGGCCATTTACCTGCCTTTTCCGCAGGCGGTTCCTAATAAGCCGCTTATCGATGCCCGCTATTGCCGACAGCTCACCAAGGGCAAATGCGGAGTGTGCCAGAAGGTTTGCCCTGCTGGGGCGATCGATTACCACCAGCAAGATTCCTTGCATCAGGAAGAGGTGGGAGCTATCGTTGTAGCCACCGGGTTCGATCTTTTCCCCTGGGAAAAAACTTACGGGGAATATGGATACGGGCGCTACCCCGACGTTATAACCGGCTTGGCTTTTGAACGCCTGGTCAACGCTTCCGGCCCCACCGGGGGAAGGATCGTGCGCCCTTCGGATGGGCGAGAACCCCGCACGGTGGTGCTGGTGCATTGCGTGGGATCGCGCGATGAGCTAAAGGGACGGGAATATTGCTCTCGCATCTGCTGTATGTACACAGCCAAACATGCCCGCCAGATCAAGGAGCGGCTTCCCGAGGCTCAGGTCTATGTTTTCTATATTGACATCCGTGCCTTCGGTAAGGGCTACGAGGAGTTTTACCGCCAGGTGCAGGATGAAGGCGTCATATACGTCCGGGGTCGCGTTTCCAAAATCTATCAGGAAGGGGATAAACTCGTCGTCAAGGGTGCCGATACGCTACTGGGCGAAGCGTTGACCATCGTTGCTGATCTGGTGGTGCTGGCCACCGGGGTGGTGCCGGCGCGGGGAGCGGAAAAGCTGGCTCGCCAGCTGGGCATTGCCACCGATAAAGACGGTTTTTTTCAGGAAGCTCACCCCAAGCTTCGCCCGGTGGAGACCAATACGGCGGGAATTTTCCTGGCTGGTGCCTGCCAGGCTCCTAAGGATATTCCCGACACGGTGGCTCACGCCAGCGCGGCTGCGGCCAAAGCTGTGGGCTTGCTATTGCGGGAGGAGCTGGGAGTGAGCCCGTTGGTGGCCTGGGTCAACCGGTCTCTATGCACCGGCTGCCTGCACTGCCAGGCGGTCTGCCCTTATCAAGCCATAGAGGTGGTGAAGGAGGGGGGGCGCCGGTGCACGCGGGTGAAGCCCGAGCTCTGCCAGGGCTGTGGTTCTTGCACCGTAGCCTGCCGTCCCGGGGCCATGGAACTCAAAGGTTTCAGCAACGATCAATTGCTGGCGGAGGTCGATGCTTTATGCCGATAAAGGAGTGGGAACCCCGGATAATCGCTTTCCTTTGCCATTGGTGCAGCTACGCTGCTGCCGACCTGGCTGGAGTAAGTCGCTACTCTTACCCGGCGAATGTTTCGATTATTCGGGTGCCGTGTTCTAGCCGGGTTAATCCCCAGATGATCTTGCGGGCTTTCGCTGGAGGCGCCGACGGGGTGCTGGTAGCCGGCTGTCACCTGGGCGATTGTCATTATGTGAAAGGTAATTTTTACGCCCGCCGGCGTTTCTGGGTGCTAAGAAAGTTGCTGGAATTCGTGGGGGTGGAGCCGGTCCGCTTTCAGGTGCATTGGATTGCAGGATCGGAAGGGAATAAATTTGCCGGCACCATAGCGGAAATGGTGGAAGAAGTCCGGTCGCTGGGGCCCAGTTCTTTCGCGCGCGAGGTGGAAACCCTTGCGTGAGGCCACGGAAGCGATACGGGAATTGGCTGACCGCTTGTTGCGACAGGGAGAGGTAGAACTTTTCCTGGGCTACTCCGTAGGGACGCTGCCTCTGGTGATGCGCCCCAGTTTTATCACCCAGCCAGAGCAGGTGTCGGAGTTGGTTTATAATCCTCTTTGCTTGACTAACCTGGTCAAGTATTTACTGCGTTGTCAGGGGAAAAGGGTGGCTCTATTGGTGCGGCGATGTGAGTTGCTTTCTTGGCAGCAATTGCTGGCCGATCGCGATTTAGACCGTGACGCGATTAAATTGGTAGAGGTCCCTTGTGGCGGTCTTTTAGACCCTTGTAAGCTGCGGAAAGATTTGAAGGTTGATAGACTGGAGTTTCTTGCCGATCGGGGGCAGGAGTACGTGGTGCGAGTGGGGGATGAGGACAGGGTGATACCCAAGCAACCCTACTTGTGCTCCCGCTGCCTGAATTGCCCTGGAGCGGCGGAAACCGAGGCGGTGGATTTCCGCCTGGATTTCTCCGCCACCTATCCCCGGTTGGAGAGCGATCCTTATGCTGGGGTAATATACTTGGAGCAGCGATCGGATTCGGAGCGCCGCGAGTTTTGGGATCGTCAATTGCGGCGTTGCCTGCGCTGTTACGCCTGCCGGGAAGTTTGTCCCGCTTGTTCCTGCCATCAATGCTGTTTCGATCCTCCATTACCCGGCTGGCAGAGGACGGTGGATTGGGTTAGCAAGGCCCATCTGCTGGCTGAGATCTACCAGTATCATTTGACCCGGTTGCTGCACGTGGCGGGGCGCTGCAGCGGTTGTGGAGAATGCGAACGGGTTTGCCCGGTTAAGATTCCACTTATGCTGATGGTACGAAAGCTGGACCGGGAAGTGGCCACGCTGGCTGAAGTGTCTCCAGGGGTGCTGGCTAGCTATGCCCCGGACGACCCCGAGATTAGCTGAGGTGAAAACGTTGTCTTACTGGGAACTGGCTGAGGGAAAATTGCCTTTGCTACTAAACTTTCTCCGTGCCGATTTCAACCTGGTCGCGCCAGTGGAGGAGGATGGAGAGATTTATTTTCGCTATCTGCGCGAAGCGGATAAGGTCTATCTGGGACCGAAAGCGAGCCGGGTACCACCTAAGCGCTTCTTCTTTCCCGCTACTGAGCCCCTGTTCCGGTATGCCCCTCGCGGGAATAGCTGGGAATTAGCCCCGGTGGAACCCGATCCCAGGCCACTGGCTCTCTTCGGTTTGCGCCCCTGCGATTTGCAGGGTTTCAAGGCTCTGGACGCGGTATTTCTGGCTTCTCCCGTCGATCCCTATTACGCTGCCCGCAGGGAAAAGGCTTTGCTGCTGGGGTGGAGTTGCCTGGAGGTGGAGCCAGCTTGTTTCTGCGTTACTTACGGTTATACTCCGGTCACTGGTGAAGGAGCGGATTTGCACTTCACCGCTTTAGGCGGGCGCTACTTGGTGGAAGCGCTGACCGATAAGGGGCAGCAATTGGTGGAAAAACATTCCCAGCTCTTGGTCCCTGCGCCGGCGGAGCTCCTGGAAGCCAAGCAGCAGCTGGAGACTCGGTTGTTGGCCAGCCTGGTGGTCCCCCCTCTGCTGGAGGGGGTTAAGGAGAAATTGCCTCTGCTGGTGCAAGATTCTTACTGGGAAGATCTGGCTCAGCGCTGCCTGGGCTGCGGTATTTGCACCTACCTCTGCCCCACCTGCCATTGTTTCGATCTATTCGATTGGGGGGAAGAAGGGGATCGGTGGCGCTGCTGGGACACCTGCCTGTTTCCCGAATTCACTTTGCAAACCAGCGGGCACAACCCCCGGGCCAGGTTATCGGAGCGGTTACGTAACCGCCTTTACCATAAACTCCTTTATCATTACCAGAGGTACGGAGTGGAAGGTTGCGTGGGTTGTGGGCGCTGTGTCAGCTGCTGCCCGGTGAACATCGATATCCGGGAGGTTATGACCGAGGTGAGGAGGAGGGGTGCGGGTGCGGTTTAATCCTTACCTTCCTCGTCTAGCCACTCTGCTGGCGGTCAGGCAAGAAACGGAAGACATCAGGAGTTTTCGTCTGGCCCTCGATCCAGAAGCGGCCGCTTCCTGGAAGCATATGCCTGGCCAAGTGGCCTTGCTTTCCGTTTTCGGTGTAGGTGAAGCTACTTTCTCCCTTTCCGCTCCCTGGCTGGAGCAAGGGTGGCTGGAGTTTAGCGTTCGGCGCATGGGCAAGGTTACCACTGCCCTTTTTCAGCTGAACCAAGGGGCCACATTAGGGGTAAGGGGTCCCTTTGGTAAACCCTTCCCCTGCGAGCTCTTCCGGGGCCAGGATCTCCTGATTATCGGTGGCGGTATAGGAATGGCTCCTCTGCGCTCCCTGGTCAATTATGTGCTGGCTCACCGGGAAGACTACGGCCAGCTGGATATAGTTTACGGAGCTCGCTCTCCCGATCAGTTTTGCTTCCGGGAGGAAATCTTTTCTATCTGGCCCCGGGCGCCCCGCACTGCGGTTTACCTGACCGTAGATTGTCCGGTGGAAGGCTGGGCGGGGAAAGTAGGATTTGTCCCCGATTGCGTGGCCGAACTCAACCCTCACCCCGAGGGCAAGTACGCTGTGCTCTGTGGCCCTCCGATTATGATAACCAAGACCATCGCCTGGCTGGAGAAGCGCGGTTTTCCCCCGGAACGGATCTTCACCACTCTGGAGATGAGGATGAAGTGCGGGATAGGGAAGTGCGGACGCTGCAATTTGGGAGATAAATTCGTCTGTCTCTCCGGTCCCGTCTTCTGCTGGGCGGAGCTCAAAGGGCTGAAGGAGCCGCTGTAAACCCGAGCGAGGAAGCCGCTGGGAGCCAGGGCTCCCTCGCTTAAGGGTTCCAGGCTGAGTGCTTATTGGGGCTTCTGGCCCCCGAAGAGTAGGTGGGCGGTGCGCGAGTGCCTGGCCAGCTGCTCGGCTAAGAGTTTGGGAGCCTCTCCTAAACCTGTATGTTCAACTTCTTCGATTTTTCCTTCGTCACCCAATCGAGCGAGTTCCGGGTTGATGGGGAGGTGACCCAGGAAGGGGATGCCAACCTCGGAGGCCACTCTTTCTCCTTTGGGTTCCCCGAAAGGATAAAACTTCTGCCCGCAGTGAGGGCAGATGGCGTAGGCCATATTCTCGATCAGTCCCAGGATAGGAATATTAACTATCTCGGCCATGTGGATGGCTTTCTTTACTACCATAACCGCCAGTTCCTGTGGGGAAGAAACGATGATCACTCCGTCCAGCGGCAGCGATTGCATTACGGTGAGGGGAGCATCTCCGGTTCCCGGCGGCAAATCTACCAGTAGATAATCCAGGTCGCCCCAGATAACCTCGGTCCAGAACTGGCGTATAACATTGGAAATGATAGGGCCACGCCAAATCACCGGTTCGTCTTCGCGCTCCAGAAAAAGGTTCATAGACATGGCTCGGATTCCCAGGGTATTGGTGCGCGGGGCGAAGATCCCTAACTCCGAGGCATCGGGTTTGCTTTTCAGACCGAACAGTTTGGGTATGCTGGGACCGGTCACGTCGGCGTCCAGTATTCCCACCTGGTTACCGTCCCGAGTGAGGGCCACGGCCAGCAGGGCGGTAACGGTGGATTTGCCCACCCCCCCTTTGCCGCTCATGATCGCCACCACGTGCTTGATTTTGGAAAGCGGGTTAGGAGGATCGAAAGCAGGCTTGTCCTGCCCGTGCCCACAAGTACCCTTTTCGGAGCACGAGGCGCAGGTTTTGCCTTCCTGGGCACACTTTTCCTTCTTTTCGTCGCTCACGGGGTAACCTCCTTTACCAGTTTAGAGCATATGCCTCAAAAAGTTTATACCACATCTCAGGGGCCATTATCCAGAGCAAAAACTACTAGGCCAGCGGGTACTTTAGGATGGAAATAGGTGGCCTTTTGCGGCATCCGAAAGCCAGCGGTGGCTACGGACAAGATTTCTTCCATTCGAGGAGAAGGGAGCAAGAAGGCGAGGCGATACTCTCCCCTATCCACCAAGGCCAGCGCCTCTTCGGCCAAGTGGGTGTAGCCGATCGCTTCTTCCGGCCAGCGCCAGCTCCAGGTTTGTTGCCACAGTAGATAGTGCAGCACGGTGACCGCCAGCCGTTTCCAGGTAGCGGGTTGTTCTCCCGGCAGGATTTCAGCCGGATCGACTTCTGGGTGTAGGGTCAGCACGAAGGACTTTCCTTGCCCAGCGTAAAGTCCCAGCGTGCCGGGTGGCAGAGCGGAGCGCAAGGCGGTGGTGGGCACGGGATGAACCTGGAAAAAGCTGCGCTGGGCTTGTTCCAAGAGCTCGGGTAGGGATTTGTCTGGGAGGGCGCTGAGCAGGCGGTGGGTTGGTAGAACCAGCATCCCTTGGTCGCGGGCGCAGGAGATATGGGACAGAATCCAATTATGGCTCCCCTCGCTTGGGAAAAGTTCCTGGTACCGCAGGGCAGTTTCAAAGCGGTGGTGGCCATCGGCTAGGATAAGGCGTTGCTGGTTCACCATTTTTTGGGCCTGTCCGATCAGTTGCGGATCGGTTACTATCCACAGGCGATGCCTTTGTCCCTCCGGATCGGTGACGTCTAGGTCGGGTTCAAAGGGCGCCACCCGGTCCCAAAGTTGCGATGTCAATTCCTCCTCCTCTGGATACAGGGCAAAGATAGGAGAGAAGTGGGCCCGGCAGGCGCGCAGGAGCTCCCAGCGGTCGGAGCGAGCGCGGGCCAGGGTTTCTTCGTGGGGTAAAATGGTTCGCCCCAGAGGCTCGAGCCGGAGCAGGCAGAAAAAGCCACGCCTGGTGTAAATCTTTCCTTCCCAGGTGAAGCTCTGAGCGTAGAAGTACAAGGCGGGAACGGCCTCGGGCTCTAACACTTTCTTTCGCCGCCACTCCTGCCAGAGGTGAGCCGCAGCGGTGTAGGCTTGCGGGCCCTGGCCCGCTCGGCTCCCCTCTAGGTGGATGATGTTGTAAGGGTGACGGGAGCGGAGTTCGGCGGTTTGCCGCTGGTCCACCACGTCGTAGGGTGGGGAAATGACCAGCGCGAGGGGGAAACGGCGGTAACGCCATCCACGAAAAGGGATAATAGTGGGCAACGTACGATCCTCTCCTTTGATTAGCGCCTGGTCCAGCGATCGGAGTCGCGCTTACGGTATTTCTCCATGGTGGCTTTAAAAGCCTCCTCAAGATCTAAATTGAAAAGGTTAGCGTAGCAGAGCAAAATAAAGAGGATGTCCCCCAGCTCTAAAGCCAGGTCGCCCGGGGGCTCGCCGGCTTTTTTAGGCTTTTCCCCAAAGCGGTGGTTGATTTCCCGCGCCAGCTCTCCCACTTCCTCGATTAGACGCGCGAGGATGCTTAGAGGATGCCAGTACCCCTCGGAGAACTGAGAAATCCAGCTATCCACTTCGTGCTGCATTTCCCTGAGTTCCATCACTTTACCCTCCACTGTCCAACATTCTATCATATTGTCGCCGCGGGTGGTTCTCGAAGCGAGAAAATGGGCATAGTTTCTCTCAGAGGGGGGCGGAGAGGACTGTGCGCCGGATCTTTCTCAGTCGCAAGCGGATGCTTCTGGCCGTGGCAGCGCTGTTGGCGCTACTCTTGGGCTTGTGGTGCTGGCAACGATTCGCTGAGGAACGTTCCCGGCTGCGTTTGCCGCCACCAGACGACTTATTGCAGCAGGCTTTGCAACAAACGCGGGCGACCTCGGCTTACACCTACCGTCTTCGGGTTCGCCTAGTCACTCCCCAGGGAGTTCGGAATTTGAGCGAGTTGGAAGGGTGGCGGGTGCTACCTGACCGGGTGCACGTGAAGGGCAAGCTCTTTAACACGCCGACGGAAATTATCCGGATAGGGGACACCGCCTATCTCAAGGATCCTTTCAGCCCCAAATGGCTTAGCTTTCCGGCTGAGAGGCTGGGGGAGACCCGAGTCTTCAGTACCGAATTAGATCCCCTGGCGTTGCTCGATCTGGAATCCTTGCCTGGGGTTAAGCAGGTGCGTCCGGGAGAAGAAGAGAAAGGGCTCTGGGTGCTGGAATGCGCTCAGGTATCCCCTCGCCATCCCGAGTTAGCTACTCAGTTCACCGATTTTCGTTACCGGATAGGGATAGATCCCGCTTCTGGTTACGTGGCTCGGGTTTGGGTAGAGGCTAGGGGGGTAAAAGCGCCCACCCAGCTGCAGCTGGAGTTGCGGCTGAGCGATTACGGGCGTGCCAAGAGCATCGATCCGCCGTCGGCACTTTCAACTCCCAGTTCCTAGAGGTAACGCTCGGCTTCGCGGGGATCTACGGCGAGGGTCTGTTCCTGGGTGTAAAAGACCAGTCCTGGACGCTTCTTATCGGCTCGCCGGACGAAGGACCGCCGCGTGTAGTCCACTTCTACTCGAGAACTTTCCCTAGCCTGGCTGAAGTAAGCAGCCAAGGTGGCGGCGCAATGCAGATCTGCTGGCGCCGGTTCTTGTTTTCCGGTTTTTAGCACCACGTGCGCTCCTGGAATGCCCCGGGCGTGAAACCACCAATCGTCTGGGGCGGCCAACTGAAAGGTGACCTGCTCATTTTGTCGCTGGTTTTTTCCCACCCACACGATGAAGCCGGAAGGAGAACGCAATTGTAATGGTCGTACCTCTGGTTCCTGGGGCAAAAGCGTGGGAAGGTCTTTGTTCCCTTCTAGTGCTGCCGCTATGGAAGCTATGGTTTCCGGTTCCCTGGCCTGCTGCAGAGAGGTGGCCAGGGAGGCTAGGTAGGTCAGTTCGGCTGTGAGGGCAGTTTTTTCTTCCAGCGCCCGGTCGCGGGTCTTCTGAGCTCGGCGGTAGAGGTTGAAGTAGCGCTGGGCGCATTCGGACGGGCTAAGGTAAGGGTCTAGGGGGATGACCACCGGTGCTGCTTCCGGGTGGTGGTAGTTTTCCAACTCCACTTTTTCTTGCCCCGGGGCCACGCGGTACAGGTTGGCTAACAGGAGCTCCCCCCACAAACGGTACTGCTCCGGATCGGTGGTGGCCAGCAGAGTCTCTAAGGTCGCCAGGCGCTTTTCGGCTTGCTCTATGCGCCGGCTTATTTTTCGTTGCAGCTCTCGCCGCTGCGCCTCCATTTGCTGGCCACGAAGGCGCAGGGCGTAATAGCGGTCCACTAATTCGTTCATGGTGCCGATTTGCCGGGACCAGTCACCGACGGGGGAAAAAGGAAAGAAATCTACCAGTGTCTCTCCCTCCAATAGCAGGGTGGGCTGGCTACGCCCCTGAGTTACTTCTTCCAATACTTGTTCCAAGGCGAAGCGAAGTTGGTTCAATTCGTAAAGACCGCATTGCGCCAGGGTAATGGATTCCGGGAGGTTGGCCTGGCGCAGTATGTGGACGACGGTGGTTGAGCTCAGTCCGTTGAAGCGCTGCTGCGCCGCGCGTGCCAGAGTCGTCTCGGGTGTGAAGGAGGAGAGGAGGGAAGAAAAGAATGCCTCCTCGCTCAGGCTCCGCGGATCTAGTTTGTTGCTGGGGGGGATAAGATACGGACGACCGGGGAGCACTTCGCGATAGCGGCTAAGAGCGTGACTGTATCGCTTGATGCCGTCCAGGATCTTGCCCTCTCGGGGATCTAAAAGGATAATATTGCTGTGCTTGCCCATAATTTCGATGGCTAGGCGGTAACTAACCGGACGGCGGAGTTCGTCGGTGCCCGCCAGGTCTAGAAAGAGGATACGTTCTAGGTCGGGCTGCTCCACTGCGCTTAACCGGCCGCCTTCAAGGTGGCGGCGTAAGAGCAGCAGAAAAGGGGTGGCGCGGGAAGGCGGGCGCTGGGGCAATTGGGTGAGATGGACGCGGGCGGCGTGGGCTTGAGCCGAGATCCAAAGCTCGCTCTTTTTCCCCTGCCGGCGAAAAAGCAGCCACAACTCTAGCTCCGAAGGTTGGTGTATCCTTTCCAAGCGGGCACCGAGGAGCTCTTCCCGTAGCTCCTGCGCTATGCGGTTTAGGGTGAGTCCATCGAAAGGCAAAATGTTTCTCCTCCCTGGGCAACCTGGTTAAAAGTATAAGGCATGGAGAGGTGGGTAAACAAATGTGCAAGGGGGGCTACCTGCGGCTGCGGCCGGGAAAGGTGTTGCGGGTCCTGGATAGCCGCCCTGGATGCCAAGAACTCCTGGTGGAAGTGGAAGGGGAGAAGGAAAAAGCTCTGGCTCTGGAAGGATTTTGCGGCTCTGCGGCTCCTGGTGATCCGGTGCTCCTCAACACCACGGCGGTAGCGCTGGGCCTGGGGAGCGGCGGCTATCACTTCGTGGTGGCTAACCTAAATCATCCGGTACTAGAACCTTCGGAACCCGGCCATATCATGAAGCTGCGTTACACGCCGGCCCAGCTTAAGGTGCTGGCGGTGGAGGAGCCGGAGAGCCCTTATCACCCGATTATGCGTGAGGCTACCAGTCTGGAGGGGACGCCGGTGGTGGCGCTGGAGTTGCATAGCCAACTGGCAGCGGTGGCTGCTGCCCTCTGGCAGGCAAGCGGGGGACGGGTGCGTGTGGTTTACGTTATGACCGATGGTGGAGCTTTGCCCCTGGTTTTTTCCCGGACGGTGGCGGAGCTCCGCCACCGGGGCCTTCTGGCCTCCACGGTGACGGTGGGGCACGCCTTCGGGGGAGAATTGGAGGCGGTGACCTTGCACAGCGGGTTGCTGGCGGCTCGGCATGTAGCCGGAGCCGATGTGATAGTGGCCGGAATGGGTCCGGGGGTGGTGGGCACCTCCACGCCATTGGGCACCACGGCGGTGGGGCAAGGCGAGATTGTAAACGCAGCTGGTGTTTTGGATGGGCGGGTTGTTATCCCTCTCCGCTTGAGTTTCGCCGATCTCCGGGCGCGGCACCAGGGGATCAGTCACCACACCCTCACCGTGCTGCAAAGGGTGAGCCTGGTATCTGGCTGGGTTCCGCTGCCTCGTCTATCTCCCTCTCGCGAGGCCCTAGTCTGGGAGCAGCTGGAAGCAGCTGGAGTGCCTCGGAGGCACCGGGTGTTGTCCTTGGAGGCCGAGAGCGCGCTGATGGCCTTGAAAGCGATGGCTCTCCAGGTCACCACGATGGGTAGGGGGGCGGAGGAGGAACCCGAGTTTTTCCTGGCTGCGGGGGCGGCCGGGCTTTGGGCTTGGCATCTGCTTCACCTTGCATAAATTTCCTCGCCAGAGAATAAGCTTTCCTGCAGGACAAGGGGTCAGGCAAAGGAGGGGAGAGGATGCGGATTCCGACGGTGTATTACCTGGCTTGGCCCCGGGCTTGGTTCTGGGGTTGGTTCAGACGTTTCCAATGCCCCTTACTATTCGCTCTGGCTTTGCTGCTACTGGGTGCTGCTGCGGGGGGGGTGATGGCCGGGCGCTTGGATGGGAGAGAGGCGCAGGAGTTGACCGCTTACACCACTCAGCTGCTGAACGAGATAGCCAGGGGCGAGGCCAGTGTTTCTCAATGCGCCTGGTACCGCTTGCTTCCCCTGGGGCTTTGTTATCTGGGGGGGTTCAGTCTTTACGCTGTTTTCGCCACCATCTTGGTGCTATTGGTCCAAGGTTATGCCTGGGGTTTTACCCTGGCCTTTATCTGGAAACAGGGAGCTCTGCCGGCAAGCAAGGTGCTCTTGCTGGCCTTCCTGCCCCATAACCTCCCTTTCTCTCTGGCGTTGCTGTTGGCGGGATCGACTTCCTTGGCTATGGCCTGGATACGCTGGACTTCCCCTCCTGCTGCGCTCCGATCCTGGTTCTGGCGTTACACCGGCTTAATGGGCTGCTGGGCCTGCCTGGCGGTGGCGGGGACTCTGGTTGAGGTTTATCTGGCACCCTGGCTGGTTAAATTTTTACTGGAGGGGAAGGGAGCGTGAGGTTGGTTTGGTTTTGGCCCAGGACAGCTTGGTTACGGCTGATCCGCCTGCTAGTAGGATTGGCGCTGGTGGGGATGGCTGCGACTGGCATCTGGCTGAGCTTTAAGAACAAGGCGCAACCGGTAGCGGCTCCAGAGATGCATCAGGACCGCGCTGGGGCGCTAGATGGTTTGGTGGAACGCCTGAAAAACTATTACCGGCATAAAAACTAAGCAGGAGCTGGGTCGGTGGCTGGCGAATCCTCCCTAGCGATAGGAGGTGGAGGTCGTGGTGGAAGAGTGGGTGGAGGAGTACCTGGAGTTTTTGCGCGTGCAGCGGGGTTTATCTGATAACACAGTAGCTGCCTACCGGGCCGACTTGAAGCACTTTCTCACCTTTATTCACCGTAGACAGTTGGTGCTGGAACCTGCCTCTTGGCGCGATGCTCTTCTGGCCTACCTCTACGAACTCAGGGCCAGCGGCTATCTACCGGCCACAGTGTCCCGGCGGCTGGCGGCGCTCAAGTCTTTTTGCGCCTATCTCTCCACTCAGGGGGGGTACTTGCCTTCGGACCCGGCCGAAGACCTATCGGCTCCCAAGCTACCGGAGCGCTTGCCCAAGGTGCTGCGCCCCCAGGAGGTGGAGCGCTTACTGGCGGCTCCGTCCCTGGACACGCCCCAGGGCCTTCGCGACCGAGCTCTTCTGGAACTGGCCTACGCCACCGGAATGCGAGTTTCGGAGCTGGTGGGGTTGGATGTTGATCACCTTAATCTGGAAGCAGGATACGTGCGAGTTCTGGGCAAAGGAGGGCGCGAGCGAGTGGTGCCTTTGGGGCGGCTGGCCCAGCGTTACCTTCGGGAATACCTAGAAAAAGGCTGGCCCCGTCTGGTTAAGAACCGCCGCACTTCGGCCCTCTTCGTAAACCGGCGCGGGGGGCGCTTGACGCGGCAATCAGTTTTCAAACTGTTGCGCGACTACGCCCGTAGGGTGGGTCTGAGCTCCACTCCGTCTCCCCACACGTTGCGCCATTCCTTTGCCACTCATCTTTTGGAGAACGGAGCCGATTTGCGGGTGGTGCAGGAACTCTTGGGGCACGTCTCCATAGGTACCACCCAGATTTACACTCACCTGACTAGCAGTCACGTGCGCGAGGTCTATCGGAGGGCCCATCCGCGTTCCTACCCCACCAAACCCTGAATAAGGAGATGATCTTACGGTAGTAGAGCGTGCGGTAGTAATAATCCTCGATGGGGTGGGTATAGGGGAACTTCCTGACGCTTCCCGCTATGGCGATGAAGGTAGCAATACCCTGGGTAATTTGTCCAGGGCCGTGGGGGGGCTTCGCCTGCCCAACTTAGCTTCCTGGGGGTTGGGCAACATTGCGCCGATCGCTGGTGTTCCTCCTAGCCCTTCCCCCTTAGCAGCTTACGGTAAGATGGCTGAAGCCTCGCCAGGGAAGGATACCACCACTGGTCATTGGGAGCTCATGGGGGTAATATTGGACCGCCCTTTCCCCGTTTACCCCCAAGGTTTCCCTCCCGAAATTATCCGGGCTTTAGAGGAGCGCATAGGGCGGCGGGTGCTGGGCAATAAGCCTGCTTCGGGCACCGAGATCATAGAGGAACTCGGCCCCCTGCACTTGCAAACGGGCTATCCCATTGTTTACACTTCGGCCGATAGTGTTTTCCAAATCGCCGCTCACGAAGAAATTATCCCCGTAGAGGAGCTTTACCAAATTTGCAAAATCGCCCGCGAGCTCCTAACCGGGGAGCACGCCGTAGCGCGGGTAATTGCGCGACCCTTTACCGGGCAGCCAGGCAATTTTCGCCGTACCCCCAGGCGGCACGACTTCTCTCTCCCTCCGCCACGTCCTACCCTGTTGGAAGCCTTGGCCGCGCGAGGTTACGAGGTGGTGGGTATAGGCAAGATCTCCGACATCTTTGCCGGCCGGGGAATTACCCGCTCCCTGGCGGCCAAGGACAATCGTGAGAACCTTGAGGTGACCACCGCAACGTTGCGAGACATGGCTCCCGGCATGGTATTCACCAACCTGGTAGATTTCGACACCCTTTACGGCCACCGTAATGACCCCGTGGGCTTTGCCCGAGCGCTGGAAGAATTCGATGCCTACTTGCCTGCCCTGGCTCGAGCTTTGCCCGAGGACGCTTTTCTCTTCCTCACTGCTGATCACGGTTGCGATCCCACCACTCCCAGCACCGACCATTCGCGCGAGTACGTGCCCCTGTTGGTCTGGAACCCTTCAGGCGGCGGGGGTGTGAGCCTGGGGATACGACCGACTTTCGCCGATCTGGCGGCGACTATAGCTCACTTATTTGGTTTTTCTTGGCCGGTGGGCACGAGCTTTGCTCCTCTTTTGCCCTGGTGGAAGCGAGGTGAGAGTGTTTGCGAGCCTGCGACCTGATTCGGCGAAAGCGCGACGGTGCTAAGCTAAGCGCCGAGGAATTGGAGTGGCTGGTCTTTTCTTATCTGGAGGGGGAGATTCCCGACTATCAGATGGCGGCTTGGCTTATGGCGGTTTACTTCCAGGGTCTGGACGCGGAGGAGACTGCCCATTTAACCGGGGCCATGGTGCGTACCGGGCAGCTTTTCGATTTGAGCGCCGTCCCCGGAATCAAGGTGGATAAACATTCTACCGGCGGGGTGGGTGATAAGACCACTTTAGTGCTGGCTCCTTGGTTGGCAGCTGCCGGTTTGAAGGTGGCCAAAGTTTCGGGGCGCGGGTTGGGCCACACTGGGGGCACCATCGATAAGCTCGAGTCCATTCCCGGTTTTCGCGCCGAGCTCGTCCCCGCCGACTTCTTGAATCAACTGGAGGAGGTAGGGGTGGCGATCACGTCTCAATCGTTCGCGTTGGTGCCAGCCGATCGAAAAATCTACGCTCTGCGAGACGTGACAGCTACGGTGGAAAGCGTGCCCTTGATCGCGGCCAGCATTATGAGCAAGAAACTGGCGCTAGGAACAGACGCCCTGATTCTGGATGTAAAAGTGGGCCGTGGAGCACTGGCGAAGGATTTAGCGGCGGCGCGCTGCCTGGCCCGGCTGATGGTAGATATAGGCAAGCGGGCAGGTAAAAAGGTACGGGCGCTGCTTTCCAATATGGACGCGCCCCTAGGGCGAGCAGTGGGAAATGTCCTGGAAGTTCAGGAAGCCATAGCCACTCTCCAGGGACATGGGCCCCAGGACCTGGTGGAGCTCTGCTTGGCCCTGGGAACTCAGTTATTCCAGATGACTGGCGTGGCCGAGAAGGAAAAGACGGCGCGGGAGCAACTAGAAGCGGTGTTGCGGGAGGGCCGGGCTTGGGAGAAATTTAAGCATTGGGTGCGGGCGCAGGGGGGGCAAGTGGAAGCATTGGACGACCCCTCACTTCTGCCCAGCGCTACTGGCGAGACGGTGATCACCAGCCCGGAGAGCGGCTTCGTATCCGGCATCGATGCCTGGGCCATCGGCGAGGCAGCTCGCCTTCTGGGAGCTGGGCGAGAGCGCAAGGAGGACCGCATCGATCCCGCTGTGGGTGTGCTTCTGGAGGTTAAAGTGGGGGATAAGGTAGAAAAAGGATCTCCTCTGGCACGCTTGCGGGTGGGGGAGCGCAATATTAAGGAGGCGGAGCTTTTGACCGCTCGGGCCTTCACCCTGAGTTCTCAGCCTCCAGCTTCTAGAGACCTGGTGTTAGAGGTGATAGCTTGAAGAACTGGCAATGGCTCAAGCTAGCGGCCGCGTTGCTCTTTTTGGGAGTGGCCCTTACTCTCCAATTAAGTGGAGAACTGTCTTCCACTTTGCGGGTGCTAAAATATTTATGCGTATTTTTGGGGGTATTTTATCTGATCTCGCTGCTAGTATTCCGGTGGTTCTGGCATCGCTTAGGAGGGGAGGGAGAAGAACGTGGAAGATGAGGTCCGAGATGTGTGCAGCGTAGATGGCTTTTCTTCCTCCTTTTTTAAGACGTTTCGTCTTTTCAACCGTTTTTTGCACCTTTTCTTGGGCGTCAGTCTGGTGCTGGTGGCTGGACTCACCTTCTGGATTTTCTTCCGGGATATTTACTACGCCTTGGTTAATCCGGATCAATTAATTTACGGACTGCTCCACGCTCTGGGCACTCTGCTGATCCTGTGGACCATATCCGAGCTCATCGCCACCGAAATCCGCTGTTTAGGCGGGGAGCGGGTGCAGGTGGCCGTGTTCGTAGACGTGGCCATAGCGGCTACGTTGAGAAAGTTGCTCATCGGCGATATCGAGAATAGCAGTGTGGAAGCAAAACTGGTTAACCTGGCAGCGCTTGTGGTGCTGGGGATAGTGCGTTGGGCGCTGACTTGCCAACCTTTTGCGCGCAGACGCGAGAGCGAGTAATTAAAGCGCGCGGAGCTCAATAATTAGCCTTCACACTTTAAAACCTCCTCGCCTCGCTGGGGCTTTGACGCGAAAGCGGTGGCGATTGCCTGTTTTCGGCCTTAATGCTACACTAAAACCATGGAGCGAGACATTGCCGGGGACGGTTGGCTGGTAAAGGAAGTGGTTCCGCTTGCGTCTTGATCTAAAATCCTGGTCCTTCCCCGATATCGAGCGCTGGGTAACCGGTGAGCTGGGAGAGCCAAGGTATCGTGCTCAGCAGATCATAGAGTGGCTTTTTGTCAAAGGAGCTACTTCTTTCGCCGAGATGTCCGACCTGCCTCGCGAGTTGCGCCGGCGTCTCGACGAAGTAGCCGTTATAAATTGCCTGCAATTGCGGCGCAAGCGCTACTCTCGCGATCGGAAGACCATCAAACTCCTTTACTCAGCATCGGATGGGGAAAGTATCGAGACCGTTTATATGGTGCAACCATGGGGCCGCACGGTTTGCCTCTCCACTCAGGTGGGCTGCCGCATGGCTTGCCGCTTTTGCGCTTCGGGAGCGCGGGGTCTCAAGCGCAACCTCAGCGCGGGCGAGATTTATGAAGAGGTATTGCGTACCCAATTGGAGGTAGGGGAAAGAATCACCCACGTGGTTCTCATGGGCATGGGGGAACCGTTCGATAACCCGGAGGCCACCTTTCGTTTTCTAGAGAACGTTACCCATCCCGATGGTTTGAATATTGGGGCGCGCAAGATCACGGTTTCCACCTGCGGCGTGGTTCCCGGTATTCGCGCTCTAACCCGCTTGGGGCGCCAATTTGGCTTGGCCGTTTCTCTGCACGCTCCTAGGGACGAATTGCGTAGCTGGCTTCTACCCGTTAACCGTCGCTATCCCCTGAGCGAGCTCCTGGACGCCTGCCGGGAGTATGTGGAGAGCACTCGCCGGCGGGTGACTTTCGCCTATACTTTGATCGCCGGGATCAACGATAGCGAACGAGAGGCCCGGGATTTGGTCAGATTGCTGAGGGGCTTGCTTTGCCACGTCAACTTGATACCTTTTAATATGTGGCAGGAACGCCGCTTTCGCCCTCCAACACTAGAGCGGATAGAGGCTTTCCGCGCCGTCTTGTACCGGAGTGGCATTCCTACCACGGTGAGAAAAAGCCGGGGCGAAGAGATAGAAGCTGCTTGCGGGCAATTGCACCCACATAACGAGAACTAAACGCAGGGTGAGGTTATATTTTCTATGGAATGGTTTGCCATGAGCGAGAGGGGTGCAGTAAGAGACATCAATGAAGACGCCTACCTGGCACTACCAGATAAAGGGCTCTGGGCCGTGGCCGATGGGCTGGGGGGGCATCAGGCAGGAGAGGTGGCCAGTCAATTGGCCCTCTCAGTGCTGGCCTCGTATTGGCTACAGGTAAGCCTGGTATCGCTGGAGGAGTTGGTAGCAGCGGTTCAGGAAGCCAATCGGGAAGTGTATCGCACCTCACTATCCCGTCCCGATTGCGAAGGGATGGGAACCACTCTCACGGCCGCAGTTCTGAGCGGGAGAGAACTCCTCTGGGCGCATGTGGGGGATAGCCGGGGCTATCTACTGCGGGGCGGGACCTGGCTACAATTCACCTGTGACCACACCCTAGTGGCGGAGCTAGTCCTGGAGGGCCAGCTAACCGCTGAGGAGGCCCAGCATCACCCATACCGCCACTTGCTGAGCCGGGCGTTGGGGTTACAGCCCCAGCTAGAGGTGGAGGCGGGAAAGCTAAAAGTGCAGAGGGGTGATGTGCTATTTCTCTGCACCGATGGTTTGACCTTGTACCTGGATCCCGAAGATGTGCTTCGTGTCGTGCAGGAAGCGGAATCTCTAGCTGCTGCGGGGAAAGAGTTAATAGCCGAGGCCCTGCGGCGTGGAGGCGAGGACAATATAACTTTGGTGATGGTGAGGATCGATGATTGATCGAGTGCTGAGCAACCGCTACCGAGTGATTCGGGAGATTGGTAGCGGGGGAATGGCGGTGGTTTATGAGGGGCGAGATCTGGTCTTAGATCGCCCAGTTACCATAAAGGTGCTAAGGGAAGAATTTGCTCGGGACCCAGAATTCGTCCAGCGCTTCCGCCAGGAAGCTATGGCAGTGGCCAGTCTTTCCCATCCGCATATTGTGAGTCTTTACGATGTGGGAGAGGACAACGGCACCCATTATCTAGTGATGGAGTACGTGGAGGGCAGGGATCTTAAAACTCTGATCGAGAATCGGGAAATAACTATTCCCTGGGCCATTCGGATCGCCAAGGATATTTGCTCGGCTCTGGAACACGCTCATCGTCGCGGCATAGTCCACCGCGATGTTAAACCCCATAATATCTTGATCACTCCCGAGGGGGAAGCTAAGCTCACCGATTTTGGCATCGCCCGGACGATGCGCGGCAGTACCATAGCCGCTACCCGCGCCTTTTTGGGCTCGGTGGAGTACATCTCTCCGGAGCAAGCCCGAGGCGAGCAGGCTGATGCCCGTTCCGATATTTACGCCCTGGGAGCGGTCCTTTACGAAATGCTCACCTTTACCCCTCCCTTTACCGGGGATAATCCGGTGGCGGTGGCTTTAAAGCACGTTGAGGATCAGCCTCCTCCTCCTTCGCAGCTTAACCCCCGTATCCCTCCGGCTCTGGAACGGGTGGTAATGCGAGCCATGGCCAAGAATCCCGCTGCTCGTTACCCTTCAGCTGCTGCTATGGCCCGGGAGTTGGGGGCGGTGGATTTGAAAAAGAAACCCCGCGCTTTTAAATGGGGCTACTTGGTTATTCCTCCGCTTTTGCTATTGCTGGTCTTTTTGGGGGGATGGTGGTGGCTGCGCTCTTATACCGATGTTCCCGAGGTTACCATGCCCAACGTATGTGGTCTGCCGCTGACCACTGCGCGGCAGACTCTGAGCGATTTGGGGTTGCGAGTGCAGGTGGAAGAAACCCACAGCGGCGAGGTGGAGAAAGGGATAGTTATCAAGCAAAGCGTAGACCCTGGCACTAAGGTTAAGAAAGGGCGTCTTATCAATCTCTTGGTGAGCTTGGGTCCGGAAATGCGTACAGTACCTGATGTGCGTAACCGAACTTTGGCCGAAGCCGAAGCGCTGCTGCGAGCGGAAGGTTTTGTGGTAGGGCGTACTACCTGGTCCTATAATCCCCAGGCTTCCGGAACGGTAATCGACCAGGACCCCTTGCCGGGCGTTTCACGGCCCAAGGGCAGCCAGGTAAACCTCGTGGTGAGCCAGGGACCAGAAAAACCTCCCCAGGCGGTTCCCGATGTGCGGGGACAGTCTCTGGAATCAGCTACCAGTCAATTGCAGGCTGCTGGTTTTACAGTAGACCCTCAGGTGTTGCACGCCTCGAGCAATGAATACTTGCCGGGGTTCGTTTGCGCCCAGCAACCTGCGGCGGGGACGCTTCTGCCGCCCGGCGGGAAAGTCCAGCTCACCGTTAGCGATGGGCCGGGCCCGACTCCTCACCAAGCCACTGTCAATCTGGTAATTCCTCCCGATGGTAAGACGCACCAAATAAAAATCGTGGTGCAGGATGCTAGAGGAACGGTAGATGCTTATCAAGGTGTGGCCCAGCCGGGAGAGCAAATCAAGCAGACGGTGACTTATTACGGCAAAGCTAAAATCGGCGTTTATGTGGACGGGGTATTGGTGAAAGAGCAAACCCTGGGTTAAAAGGCAGGTTAGGGATCCTTTGATTGGGCAAATAATTCGCATTCATGGGGGCTTCGCCTTTGTGCGGGAAGTGAGCACGGGAGAGATCTTCACCGCTATGCGCCGGGGGAAGCTAGCGCAGGAAAAGGTGTTGGTGGGAGATTTGGTAGAGTTCTCTCCCCTGGGAGCGGGACAGGCGGTATTGGAGCGAGTGTTGCCCCGCCGGACCGAGCTCCACCGCCTCCCGGTAGCCAATGTGGACCAGGCTTTGCTGGTTTTTGCCTTCGCCTCACCCGATCCCAATTTTAAGCTTCTGGATCGCCTTCTGGTGCTGGTTCAAAGTGCGGGGATCGAACCGGTTATCTGTTTTAATAAGCTGGATTTAGCTCTCCCCGATCTTTACTCGGAAGAATTACAGGCTTATCGTGCCGCTGGTTTTCCTCTTTTAACTGTTAGCGTGGCCACCGGGGTCGGGTTGGAGGCGGTAAGAGAGCGTCTACGTCAGCGGGTAACCGTGCTGGCCGGCCCTTCGGGAGTGGGTAAATCCAGCCTGCTGAATGCCATTCAACCCAGTTTGAAGCTCCAAACCGCTCCCGTCAGCCGGAAGACCGGCCGAGGCCGCCATACTACCAGGCTGGTGGAGCTCCTGCTCTTGGAGGGCGGAGGGATGGTGGTGGATACTCCAGGCTTCGCCAGCCTGGAGCTCCCCCAACTTTCGGCCTCTTCTCTGTTCCGTCTTTTCCCAGATATAGCTCGCCTAGCCAGTCAATGTCGTTTCAGTGACTGTTTGCATCAAGAAGAGCCCGGTTGTGCGGTTCGGGAGGAGGTGGCGCGAGGCTCACTGCCTCGCTTCCGCTATTTCCATTACCTGGAGTTTTTGCGTGAACTACAGGAGCGAGAAAGGAGAAAGTTCTCGTGATTAAAGTAGCTCCTTCTTTGCTGGCCGCTGATTTTTCTTGTTTGGCGCAGGAAGTCAAGCGGGTGGAGGCGGCTGGAGCCGACTACCTACATCTAGATGTAATGGACGGGCACTTCGTTCCCAACCTAACTTTTGGTCCTTTGGTGGTAGCGGCTTTGCGCCCCCATTGTCGTCTGCTCTTTGATGTGCACCTAATGATCGAAGCTCCAGAACGCTACTTGGCCGATTTCGCTGCCGCTGGTGCCGATCTGATCACCGTGCATGTGGAGGCTTGTTCTCACCTGCATCGCACCCTGAGCAGGATAAAGGAAATGGGCTGCCGAGCTGGGGCGGCTCTCAATCCCGCTACTCCTCCTCAGGCGTTGGAGTATGTTTTGGAACTTTTGGATCTGGTGCTGGTGATGTCGGTGAATCCGGGTTTCGGAGGGCAAACCTTCATCCCGGCAGTTCTTCCTAAAATAGAACGGCTCAGTGGCTGGATAAAAAACCGGGGCCTGAATACAGAAATCGCTGTGGATGGTGGTATTAACCGTGAAGTGGCGTTGGCTGCGGTTAGAGCCGGGGCCAGGGTGTTGGTGGCGGGTACGGCGGTCTTTGGTGTTACCGATCCAGGTGTCGTAATTAAAGAGTTTAAGTCATTTTCCTGACATTGCTCTCTTTTTCTCAAAAAAAGATTGACAGGCGAAATAGGGGATTCTTATAATGAAAAAGCCTAAGTACCTATATTGCGCTTATAAGAACTAGCAAGCACCTTATAAACACATTGCTTCATGCACAGTTCGGAGAACAGTTGGTAGGTGGGAGGGACTAAATTGATGAAGGTACTGCGCGTTCCAGAAGCCACGATCGGGCGTCTCTCAGTTTACTCCCGTTACCTGGAGCAGCTAGATAAAAATGGTATAGTTACTATTTCTTCCGGGGAAATTGCTAAGGGCGTAGGAGTAAGTCCAGCTCAGGTCCGTAAAGATTTGGCTTATTTTGGCGAATTCGGTACCAGGGGAGTAGGGTATAACGTAAAGGATCTCATTCGCTACCTCCATCGCATTCTCGGCCTCACTCGCCCATGGCCGGTGGTGGTGGTGGGAGCAGGAAATTTGGGCACGGCTCTTTGTGCTTATAAGGGCTTTCGCGATCGCGGTTTTCGCATTGTGGGAGTTTTCGATAATGATTTGCTTAAAATCGGGAAGCGCATTCAAGAGCTGGAGGTATTACCTATCGAGAAAATACCTGAGGTAGTTAAGGAGCACCAGGTGCGTATAGGCGTGATCGCTGTGCCGGAACAAGCTGTTCAGGAGGCAGCCAACAGCCTGGTGCGGAGCGGGGTGGAAGCTCTCTTGACCTTTGGTTCGGTGGCTGTGAGGGTGCCCAGCAACGTGGTGGTTCGGAGCATCGACCTGACTATTAAGCTGGAGATTCTTACTTTCTACCTCAACTTCCGCGAAACTCACCCTATGACCTGGCTGGAGCCGAACCTTTAGCGTGGTGCTACCCGGATGCGCTACGTAGCTGTGGTGGGATCGGGAGAATGCTCGGAGGAGCTCGCCCGCCTGGCCTACGAGGTGGGAAGTGGGTTGGCGCGGCGCGGAGTGGTGGTTATATGCGGAGGAAGGGGAGGAGTGATGGCCGCGGCTGCCCGCGGTGTGCAGGAAACTGGGGGCGTGGTGATAGGGTTGCTTCCCGGCACTAGCCGTGCGGAAGGAAATCCTTATCTTACCTTTTCCCTACCCACGGGGTTAGGGGAGGCTCGCAACGCCGTTATTGCCTGCGCGGCTGAGGCGCTAATCGCTGTGGGAGGAGGGTACGGCACACTCTCCGAGGTGGCTCTAGCGTTGAAGCGGGGCAAGCGGGTAGTGGGTCTGGCCTTTTCTTTCCCGCAGCTTCCCGGGATAATAACCGCTGCCACTCCGGAGGAGGCGGTAGAGAAAGCCCTCTCTCCTTAATGGGGAGAGCGGGTGTTGTTGGTGTCTTCTCCTTTGCTTTTCACCACATATTTATTTTCACCTTCGTAATAAGCTACCACCAAATTCTTCCCTTTGAGTTTGGCCTGATACATAGCCTCATCAGCTTGCTGAATGATTTCTTCCTGGTTCATTCCCGGGCGGTATTGAGCCACACCAATGCTCACGGTGAGAAAGATGTTTTCACCCGATTCCAGGCATACGGGAGTCTCAGCTATGGCGCAGCGCAACTTCTCGGCAGCACGAGAAGCTCCCTCTAAATCCGTTCCGGGTAAGATGGCAATAAATTCCTCCCCTCCGTAGCGCACCACCACGTCACTTTCGCGTAAAGTTTGCTTGATAGTCTGGGCCAGCAAATTTAAGGCTATATCGCCTACCTCGTGGCCGTAAAAGTCGTTGACGTTTTTAAATTGGTCCACATCGATGAATAGTACGCTAAAGGGACGATTGAGATGCTGGGCCTCAACTATCTGATGCGTGAGGTATTCTTCTAGGAAGCGACGGTTATAAAGCTGGGTGAGCGGATCGATGAGCGATAGCCGCCGGTTGAGTTCGCTGAGGCGCAAGTTGGCGATCATAGCCGCGGTAATGGAGACATAGCCCTCGATACTGCGCTTGGTTTCGGCATCGAAGAAGTAGGGTTGGTTACTTCCCACCCGCACCCACCCCAAGGTGCGCCCGCCCACAGCCATGGGGTAACAAACATAACTTTGCACCTCCGGGTTGATGCGGCAAGCGTAGCGACAATCTAATTCTTCATTCACGTTATCCACTGAGTAGGGAGCCAAAATACGCACCACGTAGCAAAGGTTGACCTCGTTTAAAGCCGGTGAGGGAGAATAGGGGCATTGGTTACCGTGGTATTCAGTTCGGCCGCTAAGAGTGGAGTAGGTGGCTACTATTTCCCCGCGGCCGGTTTTCTCATTTATGAGCACCACCACGATTTCGTCTACCTGGAGTCGCTGGAGGTAATGCACCAGCAACTCAATCGCCTCCGGCTCCATAACTAGGGCTGCAGCTCGCATACCAAAGTTAGATAGGTCGCTTAAGCGGCTAAAAGTTTGCTTAATATCATGGCGCATCCTTTCCACCGCATCCAAAATGCCTTCAAACTCGCTGTAGCGGCTGGAGGTTAGGGGCTGGCTGTAGTCGCCCTTGGCCATAGCCCTGAGCGCTTGCGACACTTCTTCCAGCGGAGAGAACCAGCGGGCAAAAGTTATAGTGGTAATAGCTCCTAGAGCGATTAGCAAACCTAATAATAGTAGCGCCTTATTAGTGAGGAGGCGGTAGACCATGCTCTTGATCTGGGCCTGTGGCGTGCCAACGTAGAGGATGCCCACGATATTGCCTTGAGCATCGCGCAGGGGACGGTAGGCTGTTTGGTAAGACTTGCCTACCACAATGGCCGGGCCATAGTAATCCTTGCCTTCGTTTAAGACGACCTGGGCTACTTCAGGGGAAAGCTTAGTGCCTACAGCAGGTTTTCCCGTGGGCCCAGGGACGGTGGTAGCTACGCGCGTCTCCTCGAGGAAGATGGTGCAGGTATCACCCGTCAAGGCGGTGATGCGGTTGACCACATGGCTCCCATTCATCAGGACATCGCCTTTGTAGAGTTCATCACCTTTTTTTTCCCACGGGCCAGGGTAGAGGGTATTAATGAAAGCCTCGGCCAGATTAAGGTCAGATTTAACTTTGTTAAGAGCTCCTTCTTCAGCGCAGCGCACCAGAATAGCCGAAGTCGCCAGCGAGGCTATAACGGCGTAGATAAGAAGGCTCGCTACCAGGAGACCTAAGATTCTGGCGCGCAAAGACTTAGGTGCCAGCATCGGATATGGGTTGCTCCTTTTAAAGTGTAAATCTTGGCAATAATAGCTAACTAGGGTCTGCAGCAGCTACTTTAATATTACCATAGGGAGAAAGGAGTTCAAAGATAAGACAATCCAATGGAGACCGTTATTTGGGGTTTCTGTGTCCGGCACTTTTGCGGAACTAGTTCTTGTCCTGCCGAGTATATCTGGAAAAAGTGAGGAGATGGCCAGGCATCAGGGTTAATCTTTTACATCAAAGCCGTGGCGAAGCAAAAAAAGTCCAGCGGGTTTCCCCGCTGGCTGGGGAGAGAGTTTTAGCGGAGCCATTGACTAGGATACGCTGACAGCGCCCCTTTTATTCGCGCAAGGACGCCCCTCAGCTTGCGAATAAGGGTGCGAGTAGCGTAAAATGGGGCTGACATCAGTAACTATAAGTCAATCGGAGAGGAGATGAGTCGTGAATTACAAAATTCTTTTAGACGAGCGTGAGCTTCCTGAAGCCTGGTACAATATTCAGGCTGACCTTCCTAGACTCCCTAAGCCACCTTTGCATCCGGTGACGGGTGAGGTGCTGCGTCCGGAAGATCTTTCTCCTATTTTCCCCCCGGGCTTGATCGAGCAGGAGTTGACTCGGGAGAGGTGGATTCCTATTCCCGAGGAGGTGCGTGAGGTCTACCGCTTGTGGCGGCCTAGCCCGCTTTTTCGGGCCCATCGCTTGGAAAAATATTTGGGCACGCCAGCTCATATTTACTATAAGTACGAGGGTGTAAGCCCTGCTGGCAGCCATAAGCTCAACACGGCTGTACCCCAGGCTTTTTTCAATAGCCAAGCAGGCATCAAGCGCCTGGCTACCGAAACTGGTGCAGGACAATGGGGTAGCGCTCTATCAATGGCCTGCCGCTTCTTTGGGCTGGAATGCACGGTTTACATGGTTAAGGTGAGCTACGATCAGAAGCCCTATCGACGCATATTAATGCAACTTTTTGGAGCTGAGGTCCTGGCCAGTCCCTCTCCCCGAACCCGCTCAGGCCAAGAGGTTTTGGCTCAGGATCCCGATTCTCCCGGGAGTCTAGGTATCGCCATCAGCGAAGCCGTGGAAGATGCGGCGACGCACGCGGACACCAACTATGCTTTAGGCAGCGTGTTAAATCATGTACTTTTGCATCAAACAGTTATTGGGCTGGAAAGCAAACGGCAGATGGAAAAAGCCGGTGAAAAGCCGGATATAGTTATAGGTTGCGTGGGAGGCGGTTCCAATTTTGCCGGGCTGGCTTTCCCCTGGGCGGCCGAATGTCTGGCCGGTAGGGATGAGATGCGCTTCATAGCCGTGGAACCGGCTGCTTGTCCCACCCTCACCAAAGGGTTACGCACTTACGACCACGGCGATGTTGCGGGCCTGACTCCTTTACTTTTCATGCATACGCTGGGCCGTGGCTTTATCCCTCCCGCTATCCACGCTGGTGGCTTGCGTTATCACGGCGATGCGCCTTTACTTTGCCAGCTGGTAGCTGATGGCCTGATGGAGGCTCGGGCTTACGGGCAGCGGCAGGTTTTCGAAGCAGCAGCAACTTTTATTCAAACCGAAGGTATCTTACCAGCTCCAGAGTCGGCCCACGCTATCAAGGCGGTCATCGACGAGGCTCTGGCTGCATGCGAGGCCGGTGAGAAGAAGGTTATCCTTTTCAACCTTAGTGGGCACGGGCATTTCGATCTGGCGGCATACCAGGCTTTCTTAGAGGGACGCCTGGAAGATTACGCTTTGCCGGAAGAGAAGATAAGGGAATCCTTAGCTTCGCTACCACAGGTGGAAAAGCCATGAAATTGGTCGCACCCTGGTCGGTCAACGCTTTGGGGCACCTAACGCTGGAGGGGGTCGATCTGGTAGATCTGGCTCGTACTGCCGGCACTCCTCTTTATGTGATCAGCGAGGGAATCTTTCGAGATCGTTGTCGCTGCTACCGGGTTGCTCTGGGGCCGAATAATCGGGTGGTGTATGCCGGAAAAGCTCTTCTCACCATGGCCATTGCCCGTCTTTGTAGCATGGAGGGACTTTTTCTGGATGTCGTTTCGTCGGGAGAGCTCTACACGGCGGTCAAAGCGGGTTTTCCTCCCGAGCGCCTTTACTTTCATGGCAACAACAAGTCTATCCAGGAGATCGAGATGGGGTTGGAGTTAGGGGTAGGGTGCTTTGTGGTGGATAATCAGTACGAATTAGAGCTCCTGGATGCGAAGGCGGGGGCTCTGGGAAAGCGGCAGAGGATTCTCCTGCGCCTTACTCCAGGGATAGAAGCGCACACCCATCAATACATTAGCACTGGCCAGATCGATTCCAAATTTGGCTTCCCCATAGCTACCGGCGCAGCGGCTGAGGCGGTGCAAAGAGCGCTCGCGGCTTCCCATCTGGATTTAGCTGGGCTACACTGCCATATCGGCTCCCAAATTCTCCGGCTGGACCCTTTCCGCGAGGCTGTCCGGGTGATGATCGATTTCGCGGCGGACGTGCAGCGGCAGACGGGCTGGTTTCCTGAAGAAATCGACCTAGGAGGCGGTTTGGGTATCCGCTATACAGAAACCGATGACCCACCGAGCATTGAAAGTTATGCTGAGACGCTCCGTCAAACTCTGGCCGAGAGTTGCCAGGAAAAGGGCTTGCCTCTCCCTCGCTTGACGGTGGAACCTGGGCGCTCTATAGCTGGACCGGCTGGAGTGACCCTTTACACCGTGGGGAGCATCAAGACCATTCCGGAGGTGAGAACTTACGTGGCGGTGGATGGTGGTATGACCGATAACCCTCGCCCGGCTTTGTACCAGGCTCGGTACGAGGCGGTGCTGGCCAACCGGATGGGTGAACCCCCAGCGCTGGAAGTTGCGGTGGTGGGTAAGTGTTGCGAATCAGGGGACATTATTATTCCCAGCATAAAATTGCCCCGTCCCCGCCCAGGGGACATCATGGCGGTTTTCGCTACCGGCGCTTACAATTACTCCATGGCTATGAACTATAACCGCCTTCCCCGGCCAGCCATGGTGCTGGTGCGAGAGGGGGAAATTAGCACCATTGTGGCGCGCGAGACCCTGGAGGACCTAATAAGTCACGATCGCGTGCCGGAACGCCTATGGATGTAATCACTACCCACCAGATGACCGATTTCGACGGGTTGGCGGCTATGGTGGCGGCTAGCAAGCTCTATCCTGGAGCTCGTATGGTTTTGCCTGGCAAAGCAGCTCCAGGAGTGGAAGCTTTTCTGGCTTTGCACAAAGATGCCTTGGGCATAGATGAAGCTCGGGCGATCAGGTGGAATCAGTTACGGCGGCTTATCCTGGTGGACACCCGTAGCCCTCGCCGCTTGGGGGCTTTGGCCAAGCTATTGCAAACGCCGGGTTTGGAAATCCACATTTACGACCATCATCCGGATAGTGAAGAAGACGTGCGCGGCAGTAAAGAGGTGGTGGCCATGGTGGGGGCCGCTACCACCCTTCTGGTGGAAGAGATTGAGCAAGAGCGTCTGCCCCTCTCTCCTTTCGAAGCCACGGTGTTGTTGCTGGGTATTTACGAGGACACTGGCAGTTTGCTTTTTCCGTGCACCACCGTGCGCGACCTGCGGGCGGTGGCCTTTTTGCTAGATAAAGGCGGTAATTTAGGTGTAGTTGCCAATTTTTTGGGGCGCCCCCTAACCGAAGAGCAGAAGCGTCTTTTTAAAACCCTTTTGCTCAATCTCGAGCGCCACTCCGTTAACGGGCTTAAGATTCTTTTTTCCCAGGCCAGGACGGGGGAATTCATCGAGGGTCTAGCTTTACTCACCCACCGCTTGGGCGAAATCGAACGTCCCGACGTGGTATTTGTGATTGTGGAGATGGAAGATCGGGTTTACGTGGTGGGGAGAGCGGCTTCTCCGGGGGTGGATGTGGGGGAAGCCCTGCGTTCTTTAGGCGGTGGTGGACATGCTCAAGCGGCGTCGGCGGTGATCAAGGGAGTTCAATTGGAAGAGGTCAAACTCAAATTGCTGGCTTGGCTCCATCAGCAGTTGCAGCCGCCGCTGACGGTGGGTGAGATTATGACCTCTCCGGTAAAAACGGTGACCCCGGAAACCTCGATAGCTGAGGCCGGCAATATAATGTTGCGTTATGGACATAGCGGCTTACCGGTGGTGGATAACGGGAAGCTGGTTGGAGTTATTTCCCGACGCAACATCGAAAAGGCTAGAATGAGCGGTTTAGATCACGCTCCAGTCAAGGGGTATATGAGTCGCCAGGTGGTGACTATTTCTCCCCAGGCTCCTGTGCGCGAAGCGCAAGCGCTTTTAGTGCAGCATGATATCGGGCGCCTCCCGGTAGTGGACGGAGACCGCTTGATCGGGATCGTTTCTCGCACCGATATTCTCAAGACCATGCATCGCGGGTTCCGCCCCTCCTTCTCTTACCTATTCTTCCCACTCTCGCCTCTGGGGCAGCGCTGGGATGCTCGCACGGTCTTGCACCGCCACCTGCCTCCCGAAGTGCTGGATTTTCTGGAAGAGGCGGGGCGACTGGCTGACCAGGCGGGCATGGAGCTCTATATGATCGGGGAGAGCGTGCGGGATTTATTGCTGGGGAGAGAGCGGTCAGTCTATTATCTGGCGGTGGACGGGCCAGTGGAGCGGGTGCAGAGCTCCTTGAGTCAGCGCGCGCGGGTGGAAGAAGGGAAGCTATGCTTAGGGGGCAGATTCTGCTTCTACTTAAGGGAACTCAAAGCCTCCTTCCTGGAATACGATGCGGCGGGCAATCTCCTTCCCCACAGTCTCCTGCGCCAGGAACTTTATCAGCAGGATTGCACCATCGACGCCATGGCCATTGCTCTCATTCCGCACCGCTTCGGGGTGCTGATGGATTTCTTCGGGGGCCAAAACGATCTCAAGAACGGGGTTTTGCGGGTGCTTCACAGTTACAGTTTCCGCGAAAATCCCTTGCGGATGCTCCGCGTGCCACGCTTGGCAGCCGAGCTTAACTTCTTAATCGAGCGGGAGACGGCTCGTTCCCTCCGCGAGGCGTTGCGTGAAGGGAAGCTGGAGGAAGTTTTGCGAGCTGAGTTATGGAAAGAGCTCCGGGCAGGTTTAAATGGGCCTCACGTTTCTCTGTTTCTTAGCCGACTGCAAGAGGTGGGACTGTGGCCCTGTTTGTTTCCTGGACTGGACTATCGGGGGGTTGAGACGCGGATAGCGGACCTGGAGCGCAAGTGGAGTAGCGGCGGCGAGGGGGAGAAGTGGTGGTGCTGCTGGCTTCTTCTCTGCTGCATGGCCGGGGAAGAGAAAGCGCAAGATCTTTGCCGGCGTTACGAGCTTCCTGACGCCTTGATGGAAAAGGTGCTGGCATTGATCCGACACGATGAGGCGGAGGCAGGTACTCCGGCGGGGCGTCTGGTGCTGCAGGTGCTAGGGTGCAACATCTGAGAAAGAAGGGGGCCGTACGTTTTGTTCGCTTTTCCCAGTTGGGATTACATGCTCTCGTTGATCCCTGGAATAATGCTAGGGTTGAGCGTGCACGAGTACGCACATGGCCGGGTGGCCGATGCTTTGGGCGATCCCACTCCCCGGGCTTCGGGACGGCTGACTCTTAACCCTCTGGCCCATGTCGATCCTATTGGATTGATTCTTTTATTTGTTGCTGGTTTCGGTTGGGCCAAGCCGGTTCCAGTGAACCCTCACTATTTTCGTGGGAGTATGCGTTGGGGGATGTTTTGGGTTTCCCTGGCAGGTCCGGCGGCCAACCTGGTGACGGCTTTGGTAGGTGCTTTGCTCTGGGGACTTTGGGGGGTACGGTCCGACCCGGTGGGGATGGTCTTGCAGGGTATAGTCATGATTAACGTGGTTTTGGCTTTGTTCAACTTGCTTCCAGTCCCTCCTCTGGACGGCTCGAAGATGTTGGCCAGTTTTTTACCAGAGAAAGAAATGAACTGGCTTTTGCGCCACGAGCAATATGGGATAATTATCTTATTGCTGCTAATTATAACCGGGGTAATCTCCTTTTATTTGGTGGCGGTGGTCAGTCCGGCGTTTCAGCTTTATGTTCGTTTGGCTCAGTTGGTGAGTAGTCTTTAACGAGAGGTGAAAGTAAGTTGCGGATATTGAGTGGGATGCGTCCTACCGGCTATTTACACCTGGGGCATTTATGTCTGTTGGAAAACTGGCTGGAATTGCAGGCAGAACACGAGTGCTTTTTTTTCGTAGCTGACTGGCACGCCTTGACCACGGAATACGAGGACCCCAGCCGGATTAAAGAATACAGCTTCGCGATGGTGGCCGAATGGTTGGCGATAGGCTTAGATCCCGAATGCAGCGTGATTTTCGTTCAATCCCAAGTTCCCGCTCACGCTGAGCTCCATCTCATTTTCTCTATGTTCACACCGCTTTCGTGGCTAGAACGTGTGCCTACTTATAAGGATCAGGTGCGTAAACTGCGTGCCTTAGGGAAGGATATTACTACTTACGGCTTCCTGGGGTACCCGTTGTTGCAGGCAGCCGATATACTGCTTTACTTAGCCGAAGGGGTCCCGGTGGGTGAGGATCAATTGCCACATCTAGAGCTCTGTCGTGAAATCGCTCGGCGCTTCAACTACCTTTACGCTCCGGTTTTCCCCGAACCGCAGGGGTTGCTGGCCAGGGTAAAGTTGGTGCCGGGAATCGATGGGCAAAAGATGAGCAAGAGTTACGGCAACGTTATCCCGCTGGCAGCTTCGCCAGAAGAAATAGCGGAGCTGGTGAACCGGATGGTGACCGACCCGGCTCGCATCCACAAGCACGACCCCGGGCATCCCGAAGTGTGCACTGTGTTCCAGTATCACCGGATTTATCAGCCCGAGCGCGCTCAGGAAATCGAAGCTGCTTGCCGGCGGGGAGAGATAGGGTGCGTGGCTTGCAAGCGGGAGTTGATCGCGGTTATGAACCGGCGTCTGGAGCCTATCCGCGAGCGTCGCGCGGCTCTTCTGGCTAAGCCCCATCTTCTGCTAGAGGTGCTAGAGGCGGGGCGAGAGAAGGCAGCCGCTGTTGCCGCTACCACTTTGGCGCGGGTAAGGGAAGCGCTCAATCTCTGAGAGGGGATCTCTCTTGTTGAAGTTGGTCCTGTTGGTTTTATTTCTCCTTTTTTTGCTGCTAACTTGCGGTTGCTGGTACTTGCACCTTGATTTTGTAGAGCAAGGTAATTCTTCTAATTTGCAGTTTACGGTGTACGCGCCGGGCGGGATCAGAGTTTACCGTTACGCCCTGGCTGCTGATCGGAGAAAAGCAGGTGGCCTGGTGCCGGTAAATTGGAAGGCTCTCCTAGAGTGGTTGCGCTGGTTGCGCGAACTTTTACCTCTATTGCGCCTGGATCGATGCTACTGGCGCACCTCCGTGGGAATGGGAGACGCGGCCCTTACCGGTTGGCTGGTAGGTCTTTTCTGGGCGTTGCAAAGCGGTTTGCTGCGTTTTCTCTTTGCCTCCAAGCTTAATCGAGCGGTTACGGTGGTGACTCCGGTGTTCACCGGTTCCACTTGGTCAACTCGCTTTGAATTTCGAGCTCGTTTACCCCTTTTGAGGGGCTTGAACCTGTTTTACCGCTTACTGCGTCTGATACGCAAGAGGGGTTGAGGCCCGGATGCGGGTAGATCGGTACGGCTTTGGCTTTGTCGTCATTAATGGTCGAACTTACCGTAGCGATGTTATCGTACTTCCCGACCGCGTGCTTCCGTGGTGGCGGCAGCGGGGGCATGAAGTGGTAAAGGAGGATTTAAAGGAGGCTTTGCGCGTTATCCCTGAGGTCTTGGTGGTGGGAACCGGAGCTTACGGTGCTCTAAAGCTAGACCCTCAGGTGAAAGCCTACCTCGATGAGCTCGGGGTGGAGTTGCTGGTTCTTCCCACCAACCAGGCCTGTCAGAGATATAACCAACTGCAAGCTTTAGGAAAGCAAGTAGTGGCTGCCTTGCACCTCACCTGCTAGGAATACCCTGGCCCTGCGCGCGGGCATATTAACCATGCTAACCTTATTTGGTTGAGGTGAGCTATTGGTGGAGCACCCGATCGAGGGCTTGATGCGCACAGCTTTGGAAAATCTCAAAAGTATGGTGGAAGTCAATACAGTAGTGGGCGATCCGGTGGAAACGCCAGCGGGGATGGTGATAATTCCTGTCTCGCGCGTGGCCTGTGGTTTCGCTGCTGGCGGGAGTGCCTTTGCCCCAGAGCACTCTCCCCCCAAGCTCGATGGGGAAATGCCTTTTGGAGGGGGGAGTGGTGCGGGGGTTTCGGTTCAACCGGTGGGTTTTCTAGTGGTCAACGGGGACCAAGTCCGACTTTTGTCGGTAGAGGGGAACCAGCTGGCCGAGCGCCTGGTTGACCTGGCACCACAATTGCTCGAAAAGCTGGGAAATATGCGGCGACGCGATCAGGGAGTAGAGGTGGAAATTACTCCGGGCTGAAGCTGCCTAATCCCCTCCTCGAGCGCATAAGCTTTAGAGGAGGGGATATAGGGAATGGTCAATTGGTTTTGGTTTCTCCTGATGGCTTCCGGCATCTTGGTGGCGGCGTTCAACGGGAAGATAGCTACCGTCACTATGGCGGTTTTGGAAGGGGCCAAGGTGGCGGTGGAAACTTCCCTCGGGCTTATTGCCATCATTACTTTTTGGTTGGGTGTAATGCGTGTGGCAGAAGCTGCGGGGCTGGTGGCGGCGCTGGCCAAATTATTGCAGCCCGTCGTGCGGCTCTTTTTTCCTTCTTTACCTCCAGATCACCCGGCAATAGGGGCAATTGTGCTCAATTTAAGCGCCAATCTTCTGGGTTTGGGGAACGCTGCCACTCCGGCTGGGCTAATGGCTATGCGCGAAATGCAAAAGCTTAACCCTCATCCCGAGGAAGCTACACCAGCCATGTGCACTTTCCTAGCTCTAAACACTGCCTGCGTGACGCTGGTTCCCAGCACAATTATTGGTATCCGGGCTCTTTATGGCTCTCAGGCGCCAGCAGCGATAATTAGCAGCACGGTTCTGGCCACCGGATGCGGTATGGTAGCTGCGGTGTTAGCCGATGCGCTTTTGCGGCGCTGGTACCAGCGGCGATAATTTCCCGCACCAGGATACTTAAGCGGCAGAAGTCGACTCTACGGTCGGCCCCAAGCCTCTTGTAGAGAGGTAGATTGTTCTTTTCCTTGCCAGCGGAAAGGGACAGATACCCGCCCGGTTGTAAAGTGTCTGCTTGTCAAAAAACTTTTTTGCTCCCTTATGAAGGCTTTAAAAATTTCGGTAGCCGCTTGTGGTCTGCGCTTACCCACGATGCTAGTATGTGTATTCATAAAAACCCGGGTTGACAACCAAGATTGGATCTAGCTAAGCTGATTTTAGACTTATGAGTATAAAAATTAAACTTTATAGTTTAAAGCTTGAGGGGAGGGAAATTCCATCCGCTCGCGCGCTGCGGATTTCACGAAACTAGTTTTGTATCTTTTGCTGCCCCGTCCAGGTGCCATAATGGGCGGTTCCATCTACTTCTGGGGCGGCGTCGTTTACGCTACCTGGTTAAAATATAAGGTTGGAGTTCCGATGGCTGATATAGCGGTTGTTTGGTTTGGTCTCGAATTCATGGTTAACCAGGCCAAATACTGGCTTAACGATTACCGCGACGCGGCTACCGATCGTCTGCACCCACGAAAGAGGGAACGAGTTTCGGCAGCTGCTTATTTTCCGGTAAGATGGTTGCCTTTTCTCTTCGCCCTTCGTCTCTTTACGGGAATTCTTTTTCTGTCGCTTTATCAACCCCGAGCATTAATCTTCGCTTTGCTCCTCCCCTTAATCCAGCTCCTGTACGACAGTATTAAAAGGATTCCCGTAATCAATGCTGGAGTAGCGGCTTGTGGCTCTGTGGTAAGGTTTGCGGCAGGTTACGTTGCCGTAGCAGGGATCTGGCCGCTTCCTTTTCCCTGCCTGCTTGTCTATCTTCAGCGCCTAGTCATTTACGTCGCTGCTTATACTGCCGAGGGGCGTTACCTCTTGAAGCTTGGGACGACGGCCGGTAAAGAGTATACGGTGTTTTATGCCCGGCACCCCTACCTGGAAAAGGCAGTCACCATTTTGTTTTTGGGAGGGCTTGCTTTGGCGCTTGGGCGTTTTATTCCGGGTGGTGTTGCGGTGGCCGGAGTAATTGTGCTCCTTTCCGGGGTGCTTTACTACCGGCTTAACGGGCCGGGAGACAGAATCTACTGGCGGGACTGGAGGGCTGTATGGAGGAGCTTGCGCGGAGGGGAAAATGGCTGATTCTTGCTGCTATCGTCACTGGGCTGGCCCTTGATCTCCTTGACATTACCGTAGTAAACGTGGCCATACCTCATCTTATGGCCGAATTTGGCGTCGGCGTTGATGATATTTCCTTCTGACCTTTTTGACGATGCCCGAGTTTGCCCTTCATCCCCGCAAGATAGACTACGTCGGCTTTTTCTTGTTAGCACCAGCTTTAAGCGGTTTTTTGTTGGCCTTGAGCAAGGCACCGTCTGATGGCTGGGGTGCACTGCATATTGTGTTGCTGCTGGTTTACGCCGGCTTTTCCTCCGTCCTTTTTCCCTTGTGGGAGGCAGGTCGTCAAGATCCATTAATGGAGATAAAGCTTTTCTGCCACCCGGTCTACACCGCCGGAGCTCTAGCGATAACTCTGGCAGTCATGGCCATCATGGGAAGCCTTTTTCTGTTGCCCATTTTCCTTCAAGACGTTCAGGGTTACGGACCACTGGCGACAGGCGTAATTTTGCTTCCCGAGGCGCTGGCGGCAATGGTGGCCCTTCCGATCGCCGGGTTCCTTACTGGCCGAGTGGGACCGGGACCACTCGCTCTTACCGGAGCTTCTCTGATTATCTGGGGGTACTCTTGGTTTAACCCGCCTTGATCTGGATACCCCGGTCTCTGTCCTGACGCCAAACCTCATTTTGCTGGGCTTTGGCATGGGTCTAGGGATTATGCCGGTGATGACCGCCGCCCTGGACGTGGTTTTACCGGAGCTGAATAACCAGGCGACCAGCATCCTTAACATGTTACGCCAGGTGGGGAGTTCCTTCGGGATCGCCTTGATGTCGACGGTGGCTCAGACGCACCAGGAAGCCCACTTCATCCACCTGGCAGAAAAGTTTACCTATGACTACCCGATGCTTTCTGAACTTTTAGCGCGGCTTTCTTGGGCCTCTATAGGACCACACGATTCTTCTGTGGTCTGGGCTTTAATTGCGGCTCAGCTCCAGTTGCGGGCTTTTGTACATGCCCTAGACGACGCTTTCGTCCTGGCGGTGATTTTTGGCGTTCTTGCGGCTTTAGGTATTATCGTGTTATGTTGCTTTCGGAAGGTAGGTCCGGGCAAAACGAAGCAGGAGGAGGGAACGGATGGAGCGCACTTCAACTAAGCGTTTACCCATTTTTGAGGCTGCTGTTGCGGTGTTTTCTGAGAAGGGATTTGCCAAGGCAACCATGGAGGAAATAGCAAGGCGTGCTGGTATTGCCAAAGGCACCCTCTACTATAATTACCGGAGCAAGAAAGAGCTTTTCCTTTCGCTCATCGAGGAGGGCATCGAGCGGCTGGAAGCAGCTGTTAAGCGGGAAATAGCGCGCCGTAAGGGTACTTTCGGCAAACTTGAAGCTTTGATCGGAGCTCAACTTAGCTTCTTTGAGGAGCATCGAGACTATGGCAAGCTTCTGCTCAGTGAGGTCTGGGGCCTGGGAACCAGGTGGGAGAAGCAGTTAGAAAGGCTACGTTTAGGGTATATTGGTATTATCAAGGACCTCTTACAGCGGGGCCAGGCAGAGGGAATAATCCGCCAAGACCTGGAAGTCAACACGGCGGCCATGGGGGTGTTCGGCGCCGTGGCAGTGGCTGCTCTCAATGCTTTCCTGTTCGAGCGGCAGTATCATTACGAAAGCCTTCTACAAACCCTCAAGAATCTACTTTTCCTCGGACTTAGCGAAAGGGAAGGGTAGGAGCCTTTTACCCCTTGCCAAAAGGGGAGGAGGTGGCTATAATTAAAGGTGGTTGCTGCGGGATGGTGTAACGGTAGCACACATGACTCTGGATCATGTAGTCCTGGTTCGAATCCAGGTCCCGCAGCCAAAAGTGGCGCCATCGTCTAGGGGTTTAGGATACCACCCTCTCAAGGTGGAGACACGGGTTCGAATCCCGTTGGCGCTACCAGAAAAACCAAGGCTCCCGGGCAACGGGGCCTTTTGTCTTTTCTCCTTCTACTGCAATCCTACTGCCATCAGTGGGGAAGCAGGGTCTTTTGCTTTTAACAATATCTTAATCTTGGCTAGTTATTAAATTTAACCATGGCCTGCTAATCTTAAAATGAAGGCCGCTAATTGAATGCAGCCTGTCGGATGTATCTGGTCTCCCCCCTGCCCTTGTGATAGCCGGGATCTCTCCCGGCTGTTTTCTTTACATTGTAGGTTTAATTGCTTAAAATCGTTAAGAAAGCCTTTGAAGTTGGAGGTGCTAAGGTGGAACTCACGCCGGTCGGAATTATCCACAGCCCTTATCGCCTGCAGGGAGAGGCTCCTCGTCAGGGTCGATTTGCCGATTCGGTGGCTGAACTGGAGATTTTCCCTCCGTTCGCTGCTGCCCTGAAGGGTATAGAGCGCCATCGTTACTTGATTGTGCTTTACTGGTGTGATAAGGCCCAACGTGATCGCTTGCAGACGCGAACCCCGCATGGCCCTGAAATCTTCGGCGTGTTCGCTTGCCGTTCTCCGTCACGCCCCAATCCTTTGGCTTTTTGCGTGGTGCGGCTCTTAGAGGTAAGAGATAATCGCTTGTTGGTGCAGGGACTGGATGCTCTTGATGGTAGCCCGCTAATCGATATTAAGCCTTATGTTCCCGAAATTGATAGTGTTACCTGCTGAGTCGAGCAGTATTGTCTCTCCTGATAGCTCATGATATACTAAAAAACGCCGTTTGCCGCTTCTAGCTTGAGCTACAATAAAGTTTTTTAGCGATGGGAGTTGATAAAGCATGGCGAAGCGCCTTTTTACTTCGGAATCGGTTACTGAAGGGCACCCGGATAAGATTGCCGATCAGGTCTCCGATGCTATTTTGGACGCCATTCTAACTCACGATCCGGAGGCTCGGGTAGCCTGCGAGACCATGGTTACTACCGGCTTAGCTTTTGTGGCCGGGGAGGTAACTACTCGTTGTTATGTGGAGATCCCGGCGGTGGTGCGCGAAACTATCCGGGAGATCGGTTATACCAGGGCCAAATTCGGCTTTGACTATGAGACTTGCGCGGTCATAACTAGCATTCAAGAGCAGTCTCCAGATATTGCCATCGGTGTTAGCCATGCGCTGGAATACCGTACTGGTGTGGAAAAAGACCCCTTCAGTGCCATAGGAGCAGGGGATCAGGGAATAATGTTCGGTTACGCTACCAACGAGACGCCGGAACTCATGCCTCTCCCCATTATGCTGGCTCACAGGCTGGCCCGGCAGCTGGCGCTGGTGCGGAAGTCGGGGGAACTCCCTTATCTCCGGCCCGATGGCAAGACCCAAGTGACAGTGGAATACGAGGAAGACCGTCCGGTGCGGGTGCATACGGTGCTGGTATCGGCGCAGCACCATCCTGATATAGATTTACCCACTTTGCGCGAGGATTTGCTTTTGAAGGTCATTCGCCCGGTTGTGCCGGCGAATTTGATGGACGGCGAGACGCGATTCTTGGTCAACCCCACTGGCCGTTTCGTAATCGGGGGACCGCAGGCCGATACGGGGCTCACGGGGCGCAAGATCATCGTGGACACTTATGGAGGGATGGCGCGCCACGGGGGAGGATGTTTCTCTGGGAAGGACCCTACCAAGGTGGATCGCTCGGGCAGCTACGCGGCGCGCTACGTGGCCAAAAACATCGTAGCGGCTGGGCTGGCTGAACGCTGCGAAGTGCAGGTGGCCTATGCGATTGGGGTAGCGCGACCGGTTTCGGTGAGCGTGGATACCTTCGGCACAGGGAAGATTCCAGAAAGCAGGTTGTCGGAGTTGGTGTACAAGCACTTCGACCTGAGACCAGCGGCCATTATGGAGCATTTGAAGCTGCGCCGACCTATTTACCGGCAGACGGCAGCCTACGGGCATTTTGGACGCACCGATGTGGATCTTCCCTGGGAGCACACAGATAAGGCTGAGGAATTGAGGCGCGATGCCTAAAGCTTCTCTTACTGGCGGTGGCTGGTGCTTCGCTTGCGGTTCAGATAACCCTATAGGCTTAAAATTGCGGTTTTTCGATGATGAGGATCGTGTCAGAGCTCATTTCAGGGTGCAGCAAGAGCATCAGGGCTGGCCTGGGATCATCCACGGGGGGCTGCTGGCTACCCTGTGCGATGAGGCTATGGCTCAATGGCTCTGGCGTCGCGGCATTCTGGCTTTCACTGGCGAGCTCCGGGTGCGCTTCCGCCAGGAAGTGGCAGTGGGGGAGGATGTGGTGGTGGAAGCCTGGCTGCAGGCGCAGCGCGGCCCGCTCTATCTACTAGCGGCTCAAGTCTTGAACCCGGCGGGGGAGCCCGCGGTGACGGCTGAGGGGAAGTTCATTCGCCGGAGCCAGGATTGAGCTTCTTTTTTCTCCCTTACCGGCATATGCATGTTGGGGGAGGGAGATAGTCTTGGATTGGCGGGACTTGCTGCAGAGGCACCGCGAGGCAGAAGCCCGGCTAAGGTGGGAAGGTTCTTTCGGCGACTACCTAGAGTTGGTGCGGAAGCAACCCTGGATTTGCCAACTGGCGCCTAGCCGCGTTTACCGCATGATTATGTCAGCCGGCGTGGAGGACGAGGGTGGCCGACGGCGCTACCGTTTTTTTGCCAACGAGCTCTTCGGGTTGGATGAGGTGATCCAGAGGCTGGTGGAAGATTACCTCCGTCCTGCAGCCGAGGGTTTGGAGCTGAGGCGACGGATTCTACTACTGGTGGGTCCAGTGGGTAGCGGCAAGTCCACCCTTGTTAACCTTTTGAAAAGGGGTCTGGAAAGCTATACCCGCACGAATGAAGGGGCAGTTTACGCTATTAAGGGCTGCCCCATGCATGAAGAGCCTTTGCATCTCATCCCCACTTCCTTGCGCCCGGAATTTGAGCGCCGGTTGGGGGTTCGCATCGAAGGGGAGCTTTGCCCCTTTTGTCGGCAACGCCTGGCGACCGAATTCGGTGGAAGGGTGGAAGAGGTTCCAGTTGAGCGTATCTTTTTCTCCGAAGAAAACCGGGTGGGAATTGGTACTTTTGCTCCTTCTGATCCCAAATCCCAAGACATAGCCGAGCTCACTGGAAGCGTGGATCTGGCCGCCATTACTCGTTACGGGTCGGAGTCCGATCCGCGGGCCTATTGTTTTGACGGAGAACTCAACGTGGCTAACCGGGGTCTGATGGAATTTATGGAGATGCTCAAATGTGACGAGCGCTTTCTCTGGAATTTAATCTTTCTGGCTCAAGAGGGTAATTTCAAGACCGGGCGATTCTCGCTTATTTACGCTGATGAATTGGTGATTGGCCATTGCAACGAGACCGAGTTTCAGAGCTTCGTTTCCAATCGGGGCCACGAAGCTTTGCTTTCACGCATGGTGGTCTTGCGAGTCCCCTATAATCTTCGCGTCTCCGAAGAGGTCAAAATTTACGCCAAGCTTCTGGGTTCCAGCCAGCACTCCAAGGTTCATCTAGCTCCCCATGCTTTGCGCTGCGCCGCCATGTTTTCCGTGCTTTCGCGGTTGCAAGAGTCGCAGCGGCAAGGGTTGGATCTGGTCAAGAAGATGCGGGCTTACGATGGTGAGCAGGTGGAGGATTTGGCCCCAGCGGAGGTGGCGGAGCTCCGGACTGAGCATCCGGACGAAGGAATGAAGGGGGTAGATCCGCGGTACGTGGTTAACCGCTTATGTGCCGCTCTGGCGGCTAACGAAGGGGGATGTCTGACTCCTTGGGAGGTTTGCCGGTATCTCCGTAACGGTTTGGATTTGCATCCTGGGATGACGGCAGCGGATAGGGAGCGGATGGAGTTTCTCTTAACCTTGGTGCAACGCGAAGGCGGCGAATTAGTAAAAAAAGATGTGCAAGAAGCCTTATTGGCCTCCTACTCGGCTTTGGCTCAGGCCATATTCGACCGCTATTTGGAGAATATTCGTCTCTATTGTCGGACTATTAATTCCTGCGAACTCTCCGGTCCTGTGCTCGAATCGTCGAAGGAAGATTTCATGCGTTCCCTGGAGCTACAAATAGGCATTGGGGAAACTGCTAAGCGCAGTTTCCGCCAGGAGATCTTTTGGCACCTAAACACCTGCGCGCGACGGGGAGGAGCGTTTAGCTATCGTGATCATGAAGGGTTGCGCGAGGCGGTGGCGAACAAGTTACTGGCCGATATGCGGGAGACGCTGCGCTCGGCTTTTCTCCGGAGGGAGCCAGGGAGTGTAGTTTCGGAGCTCCGCCGGCATTTGGAGAGAAGAGGTTATTGTTCTCGCTGCGCTGAGGAAGCAGTGCTCTACGTAGCTAACCAGTGGTGCAGTTAGGAGGGTGTCAATGGAGTCTCGGGTTTTCCCTGCAAGCGACGCTCTTTATCTTCGAGCGGAAGTGGATGCCAGGCGGCACCGGGAAAAAATCAGACAGCTGATTGCGCAGCGCCTACCGGAGCTAATAACCGAGGAAAACTTTGTCCTGTCCGGCGACCGGCAAAAAGTGCGAGTTCCGCTACCGCTGGTGAAAGAATTTCGTTTCCGTTTCTCCTCGCAGTCGGAAATGCTGGTGGTCGCTGGGGAGGAGGCCGGAGTTCCCGAAGTCTCGGTGCTATCGGGTACGGGAATTCGCGGAGGAGCAGGGGGGGAGCCAGGCTGTGATTACTCGGAGGCGGATATCAGCCTGGAAGAAACTTTAGAGATAGCGATGAAAGAATTATCCTTGCCGCGTTACCAGGGCAAAGGAAGAACGGCTGAGGCGCGAGCGGAGGTTTGGAGCGATTTGCGAACTTACGGGCCGAGTGGTTGCTTGGATCGGCGTCGCACCCTACTTCGGGCTTTGCGGCGGAGGGCCAGGCAAGGGGAGCAAGGAGAGTTCTCGCTGAGGGCGGAGGATTTGTGTTACCGTTGCCTTCGTACCTCGACGGCGTCGGAGCCACGGGCGGTGGTGCTGGCAATGCTTGACACCTCAGGGTCAATGGGACCTTTGGAGAAATACCTGGCCCGCAGTTTTTTCTTCTGGATGGTACGCTTTCTGGAAACTCGCTACCATAACAACGTGGAGATAGTCTATCTTGCACATCATACTGAAGCCAAAGAAACTACTCCCACGGAATTTTTTCGCAAGGGGGAGAGCGGAGGAACGCGCTGTTCTTCGGTTTACGAGCTGGCCTTGGAAATTATCGCTCGGCGCTATCCCCCTGAAGAGTGCAACATTTATGCCTTCCATTTTTCCGACGGTGATAACTTGCCCGCTGATAACGAACGCTGCTTGGAGTTAATTGGGCGACTCGCTGAACTGGCTAACCTGGTCGGTTACGGTGAAATCGAGGGACCCTACTTTTATCCCCACACTCTAAAGTCCGTGTACCAGGGTTTAAGGCATCCTCATCTCGTGGTGGTAACCTTGCGGGAGCGGCGTGATGTTTACCACGCTCTCAAGACTTTTTTTGCCCGCACTTAAGCTCAACGGAGGAGATGGAGCCCAACAGCGTTAAGGTTGGCACAACCGGTTAAAATCATGGCCTGGCGGAGTTCGGAAGTCATCTGCTCCAGTATCAATTTGACTCCCTCGCTTCCTCCGCCAAAGGCCCCGACGACTATGGGGCGTCCCACCAGCACCGCTTTGGCTCCTAGTGCCAACAACTTGAGGGCGTCCACTCCGGAGCGCACCCCTCCGTCGGCTAGAATCAAGATCTGCTCTCCCACCGCTTGGGCTATTTCGGGGAGCACTTCGGCCACTCCCGGGGTATGATCCAGAATCCGACCACCATGGTTGGAGACCACGATGGCGGCCGCGCCGGCTTCTACGGCTAATCTGGCCTCCTCTACCGTCATAATGCCCTTTAGGATGAAAGGGAGGCGGGTGGAGCGAACGAGCTCTTGTAGCTGCTGCACCGTTTTGGGGCCAACTGGTTGGCCTTTAAGGGCCATGGTGATAAGCCCAGCACCGTCTATGTCCACCCCCACCGCCGGGGCTCCGACTGCTTCGGCGCGGCGGAGGCGCTCTATAATGGCTTCCTGAGCGCGAGGCTTGATTATGGGTATGCCCCAGCCTCCTTCTTCCTGGATAGCGGCCAGGCCGGAGTCGAACATAGTGGGGTCGGCACCGTCGCCCGAATATCCCAGGGAGCCAGCCCTTTTGCTTCCACCAATCACCGCGCCGATAAATTCCCGTTCGCTGAGAGCTCCTCCCATATTGTAAGTGGTGCCGGTTATGGGAGCGGCGAGAATGGGGGTCTGGAGCTTCAGGCCGAAGAGAGTCAGGGAGGTGTCCGGGTCGGTAGCGCCGTGAATGGTGCGGAGGTTTAAGCGATAGCGGGCTAGCGCAGCCAGGTTGGCGCGGAAACTGGCTCCACTGCCTACTCCTCCCATGCCCGGAACTTCACCCGCACAGGCTCGGCCATCGCAGACCGGGCAGACGCGGCAATAACCTTTTAGGCGGGCGCGCGCGTTCTCGCGTATTTCACTGAGATCCAAAGTTTCAGTCTCCTTTCTGTGGTGTTTTGTAGGAAATAGAAGTTTATTTCGGCGTTGAGAGCCATCACGGCCGGCCTTCTCAAGGGTTTAAAATTCGCGCGCTCAGTCCCGATTCCTGCCGACAAAAAGCGTCCGGTGAATGTCTTCTACCGGACGCTGTCTTGGGTAACTGTGCACTTCTATTCGGGCTTGATTTCCACTTGATTGGGTCCGGGGCCAGCGGCTTTGGGGATCACAATCTCCAGCACCCCGTCTTTAAAGGTGGCCTTAGCTTTTTCCCGCTCCACCGGCACCGGTAGGGGAATGGTGCGCGAGAAACTGCCGTAAGCTCTTTCGCTACGGTAATAGTTTTTCTCCTTCACCTCTTCTTCTCGCCTTACTTCGCCGGTTATGGTAACTTCGTCGCTGCTGACTAGGATGCGCACGTTTTCTTTGCTCACCCCGGGGAGGTCGGCTCGCAACACGATGTTATTACCTTCTTCCAGCACATCCACCGCCGGGAACCAGAGAACCAACCGCCGCTTGTCACCCCTGAAGGGTCGGGTAAGACGACCCATAAGACGGTTGATTGAGTCTTCCAAGTCTTGAAGCTCGCGCCATGGGTCCCACGGTACTGGACGATCCATCCTCTCAACCTCCCTTGCTGTCCGGATAGTTTGAATGTTTGGCACAAATAGTATACCACAAATTGGAACCTGTATACAAGCAATATCGGGCTCTAAGCTAAAAAGTGGGGAGCAAGAAGGAGGAGGCAGCCTAAGAGCCAAGGGATAATAGTTTTACACACCACAACCCCAAAGGAGGCTCTCGACCGCCTATGAAACAGTCTATAGCGGAATTTCTGGGACTGCAAGGATGGATTATCTACCGGCTTTGGCTTTAAGCATAGACGAGCACAGTTTCAGGGGTCAGGACATGATGATCACCATTACCTGCGTGTGGCCCGAGCGAAGGCTTATCGCCATCTTACCGGATGACCGGCTCAAGACGCTGGAGAAGTTTTTGAAGGAGCTGCCGGCTTCGGTGCGCAGGCGCATCAAGGCGGTGTGCATCGACTTCAAAACTAAGATCAAGCTCTCCAAGCGGATAAGTTACGGTTTTCGGAACCGCAGGGTCTATGTGCGAAAGACGCTCTTGGCTTTTCTTCCCTTGGCTTGGCTAATCTCCTCTCTACACTTCTTGACCTAGAGCCGTAATATCTGGCGTTGTGCGCCTCAACCTCTATTTAACAGGATTCGGCGTGTGCCGGCTGGTGGCGCCTTTCAGTCCCCTTGTCGTCGGGGAAGGTTCTGCAACCCTGATCGCCACCCTGGAGGCAATGGCTGCACTTGCTTTCAGTCCCCTTGTCGTCGGGGAAGGTTCTGCAACCTTGCGGGGAAAGGTGTTGTTGAGCGGCGTGGCGACGTCTTTCAGTCCCCTTGTCGTCGGGGAAGGTTCTGCAACTACCGGTTCGCGCTGGAGGAAGAACTCTTCGCCCTGACGCTTTCAGTCCCCTTGTCGTCGGGGAAGGTTCTGCAACGCCGTCAGTGAGGATTACTTCGCGGTGGATTTGTGCCCTTTCAGTCCCCTTGTCGTCGGGGAAGGTTCTGCAACTCGGCAGTGTTCCTGTAACTGCGCTTCCAACACCGGAGTCTTTCAGTCCCCTTGTCGTCGGGGAAGGTTCTGCAACCCACCTGGGTTAAGTTCAACCGGCGTGCCCTGCGCCTTTCAGTCCCCTTGTCGTCGGGGAAGGTTCTGCAACACCCGCCGGAGTTCAAGGGCAAGTACGAGAGGTACACTTTCAGTCCCCTTGTCGTCGGGGAAGGTTCTGCAACCTCTGCTGCCTCCTGAACCTCCGGCGCCGCTTCGTCACTTTCAGTCCCCTTGTCGTCGGGGAAGGTTCTGCAACTATAAACAAACTGGCCGCAGCTCTTCACTTGCCCCACTTTCAGTCCCCTTGTCGTCGGGGAAGGTTCTGCAACGAGGTGTGGCTTCGGGAGGCCCTGAGCGAGGCTATGGCCCTTTCAGTCCCCTTGTCGTCGGGGAAGGTTCTGCAACGGCTCGATTACCTTCGCGTCCTCCGCCCCGGCGTCGATCTTTCAGTCCCCTTGTCGTCGGGGAAGGTTCTGCAACTTCTCCCCACACCCTGGCCTCGTAGTCGTTCATGGCTTTCAGTCCCCTTGTCGTCGGGGAAGGTTCTGCAACCCGTTCCTCCCTCGTTACACCGGGTCGGGGTAGAAGGACTTTCAGTCCCCTTGTCGTCGGGGAAGGTTCTGCAACCCCATGCACAGCCTGGTACGCAGGCTGCGCGACACCCTCCTTTCAGTCCCCTTGTCGTCGGGGAAGGTTCTGCAACTCACCGTGGCTTCCTGCTGTCCGTCCTTGTACCCCAAGGGTTCTGGCTGCCTGCTGCCTTTTCCAAGAGAACCGATTTTTCGAAAATGACCTTCTTGCACGAAAACCCCGCTCTCTTTCGAAAATTTGCTGGCACCTAAAACCCTTCTCTCCCAAGGACTCCAGCCTTCTACCCCCTTTCAGCACTCCTATTTCCTTGCCATAAACTGGAACAAAACCACCCCATTTTCGAAAAATTCACCTGCCACTCCCTAAGCCAATTCTACATGACGGGCAAAATTCCTTCTTTTTCCCGGGCCCAAACTTAGAATTTATTTTGTTTCCTTAGAAACTTTTTTAAGCCCCAAACAAATGGTTTGCTGTGTTGTTCAGGGTAAAAAGAAAAGGCTGCCCCGCTTCACTTTTGGGGCAGCCCGGCGAAGATGGCGAAGATAGGGTACTTTTAAGCGCTTTGCGCTTCAGCTGCTACCTGAGTTTGACCCGTGATCTGCGCGCGCTCCCTCAAGCGGATGAAATAAAGGGCGAAAGGACGGTAAGCCAGGTGCGACCACTTGGCGAAGGGAACCTCCAATGCTAGCAGAGGCACGGTGAAGGCTAGGTGAAAAGCGAAAGCGTGATAGGTGGGAAGCGGCAAATTGGCTTCCATGAAAATCCGAACCAGTAAGCCGGTGAAGATGGTAGGCCATAGTAATAGTAAGAACATCCAGTCAGTGGAGTGTGAAAACTGGTGGATAGGATCTTTTTTCCGGAGTCGCCCAATGATTGCCTCCGTGGTAGCATAAAGCATGGCGAAGGTTGCGTAAGTCCACAACAGCTTAGGGAAGCTGTACCAAGGAGGTGGGTTGTTGGTAAGCGACCAGTGGGTTATTATATCTACGTTCACCAGCATGAAAGCGACGAAGTAGCCTGACATCAGCAACCAATGTTTAATCCAGCGGCTCTTGTCGGTGCACATCCGGAAGCGAATCTGGCTGAAGAAATGCCAAAGTAAAGTTTTCAGCTCTTCTATATACACCCCGGCAGGTAAAGAGACTTGGTACTGCCCCATAATTGTCTTGTACATGCGGTAAACATTGGACAGCAGCAGCACCGCCAACACCGTACCAAAGATGATACCTACGATGTGAACCGTGTGGTTAGGGGCGAAGGTTGCTAGTTCTACATGGTCGGTGACCATTGGGCCACCGAAAGTGTAGACCACCCATAGGGTGATGGCGAAGAGCAAGCCTACAGAAAACAGCTTCCAAAAAGTAGAAGTGTAGAGCCGGCGCCCCAGTCCTGTCCAGTCGTAAGTGGTGGTGAGATAGCGGCGCAGGGCCATCATAACCTCACCTGGGTTAGCCTGGCGCGGACATAGACGCTGGCAGTCACCGCAATAGTAGCACAGCCAGGGCTCGATGGACTGCTTGATCTTATCCTCCATGCCCAGTTGGACGTAGCGCATGAAGCGGCGCGGAAACTGGTAATCATTGGTGGATAGCGGACACACCACGGTGCAGTTGCCGCAGTGGAAGCATTGGGTGGCCGATTGCCCCCCGTACTTCTTGAGCTTCCGGTAAAAGTCAGCACTTACCTTTACCGCCACACGTTTTCCCTCCCGTTATCGCGTATTTAGGGCGGGATACCCGCCGGGCAAGCACCGGCAGGCATCCTATTGCGCCCTTAGAAGCCCTTGTAAGGGTTGGGTCCGACTTCTTCCAAGCGCTTGGCGAAATCATCAATGATTTCGGGTAGCTTGTGATAATCCATAATCTCTACCTGAACCATGCGCACCCGATCCGATTCCAGCGCCAGGCGATCCAGTGTTTCCTTGATTTTGGAGAGGCGGTAATTGCAAAGTTCGCTTCCCTTGACAAAATGGCACTGGTAATCCTCACCGTGCTTGCAGCCCAGAAGCAGCACGCCATCGATGCCCTTAGCCAGAGCATCGGCTACCCAGATGAGGTTCATCGAGCCCAGGCACCGCAAAGGAATCACTCGGATCCACGGGCTTAGTTGCAGGCCTTTGCTGCCTGCCATATCCAGAGCGGGGTAGGCGTCGTTTTCGCAAGCAAAGACCACGATCCTGGGCTTTTCTTCATCCTCCTCCGGCACTTCGATGGCTTTGACCATGTTTCCGAGCATGTTGACGTTGTAATTCTTGAAGGATATGGCCCGCTGCGGGCAAGCACCCATGCAAGTAGCGCAACGGCGGCAGCGGGTCGGGTTGGGAAGCGGGTTGGCTTTTTCGTCCTCGTTGATGGCACCAAATGGACATTCCACCGTGCAGCGCTTACACTGAGTGCATTGGCTAAGATTGAATTCGGGATAGGAGGTGTCCAGCGAGCGAGGATGCACGGCCATCCCTTGGGCAGTGAGCTCCACACATTGAATAGCTTTTAAGGCTGCGCCAGTAGCATCTACGATGGTGGTGCGCATATCCATAGGAGCTCGCACCGTGCCAGCCGCGTAGATGCCTGTGCGCCTGGTTTCGTAGGGGAAGCAAATGAAGTGCGAGTCGGGGAAGCCATATTTAAGGGTCGGGAGCTCGGGTCCTTGCCGGTATTCTAGGTTCAACAAGTCGCAATTGAAGTAGATATCGGGGCGCACCACCGGTTCGTCTTCTTTCTTGCTCTTTTCCTCTTCTTCTGCGCCTACCACGATCATCTCGCCCAGCGCTGTGGTCGGTACCATACCGGTAGCCAGCACCACCAGATCTAGATCTTCCACAATTACGTCTTCGTTGACTAGCAAGTCCTTGGCCTGGATTACGAGACGCTGGCTGTCCCCGTCGATTGAAGTGTGGTCGCTGCGGAAGAAGACGACCCCTTCTTCCTGTACCCTCTGGTAGAGGTACTCGTGCTGGCCCGGAGCTCGTAGATCCCGATAGAAGATGTATACCGCTGCATCGGGGTCCATTTCTTTGATGTAAAGGGCTTGGCGCAAGGAGTCGACGCAACAACTGGCCGAGCAATAGGGGAGATGCTCCGGATCGCGGGAGCCGGCGCATAGGATAAAGGCGATATTCTTAGCCGGCTTGCCATCGGAGGGACGAGTCAGCTTACCTTGCCGGGCCATAGCCTCCAGCGCATCGGTGGTGATAACGTTGGGGAATCGGCCATACCCCAAATGCTCTAGCTTGCTGGCATCGTAGGGAATCGCGCCGGTCGCTAAAACGATGGCTCCTACCCGTTCGGTTACCACGTTTCCCTTAGTTTGAATGGTGGCGTCGAAAAGGCCAGGGCCTCCGGTTATTTTTTCTACCTTAGCCCCAGTGTAAATTTTAATGTTAGGGTTAGACTCCGCAGCCTCAATGCGCTTTCTAATATCCGGTTCTTCCAAGCGATTGTAAGGGGGGTTCAGGGTTACCTGCTTGTAAAGCCCGGCCGCCCAGCCACCCAATTGCTCGTTCTTTTCCACCAAGATTACAGGGTAGCCAGCTTTGGCCGACTCTAGGGCCGCCGTCAGCCCTGCTAAACCTCCCCCTATGACCATAATGGTTTTGCTTATTTCTTCCTCCGGTTTATAGGGGTCGGGGAGCTGGGCGTCTTTGGCCTTGACGATGCTCATGCGAAGCTGGTCTTCGGCTAGCATCTGGGTGTCTTCGTCTCCCGGAGGGTGAGCCCAGATGCCTTGTTCCCGCAGGTTAACTCTTTCTACGATCACGTTGGGGCCGAAGTCGAAAACTTCGGTGTTAACCCGTGGAGAGCACCCGGCTATTACTACGCCATCTACGCCCTCTTTTTCGATATCTTCTTGAATGAGGTGGCGCCCTTCGGCAGAACAAAGCGTGGAATGAGTCTTGACGATCTCAATTTTGTACTCCTTGCTGGCTACTTTGGCTAAAGCCTCCATATTTAAGCTTTCGCCCAGGTTGCATCCGGAACAGAGATAAACGGCTACTTTTTTCGCCACAGCAACTTACCTCCCCCTTATGGACTGAAGCGCCCGCAGGGCGGCCGCGGTAGCTTCTTGCACGGCAGCGGCCACTTCCACCGGTCTAACCGCGCAACCGGCACCGTAGATCCCCGGCGTCTGGTTTAGCACAAACCCGTCGTTATCTAAAGGAGCGCTTGGTGGTGGGTTGACGCGAGCGGTGGGCATCATGCCGGTGGCTAACACCACCAGGTCGAAGGGTTCTTCTAGAATCTGCCCTTCGCTCTGATCTTCCACCTTTAGGATCAAGTTCTTGGTGGCAGGGTCTTCGCTTATCTCTCCCACCTTGCCCTTTACAAACTTGATGTTGGCTTCGTTTTTGGCCCGGAGGTAGAAATCTTCGTAGCGCCCCAGCGCCCGGATGTCAATGAAGAAGAAGGTTACCTCAGCTTCGGGGTCGCGCTCTTTGACATACAGGGCCTGCTTGAGCGAGGCTAGGCAGCAGATCGTAGAGCAGTAGGGAAGATGGTTTTGATCGCGCGAACCCGCGCATTGCACAAAGGCGATTCGCTTCGGAGCTTGGCCATCGGAAGGGCGCAAAATCTGCCCGTTAGTGGGGCCATCCTTGCTGGCCATTCTCTCCATCATGACATTGTTGATAACGTTGGAGAATTGACCCGAACCGTACTGTTCTAATTTGGTTACGTCGTAGGGGTCCCAGCCGGTAGCCCAGATTATGGCCCCCACCTGCAAGGTGATAGTTTCTGGCTGCATGTTAAGGTCCACGGCGTTAACAGGACATACCTCCGCGCACTTATTGCAGGAAGTTCCTCGGCAGGCCCCCATATCTATAACATATTTATAGGGGAAAGCGAATATGTGGGGAAGATAAATGGCTTTGGTAGTATCCATGTTGTAGTTGAACTCGTTTGGCCTTTCAGCTGGACACACTTCCACGCATTTGCCACAAGCGGTACAGGTAGCGTTGACGTAGCGAGGATTTACCTTTACCTTGACCTCGAAATTGCCTTCTTCGCCCTTAACTTCTTCTACCTGCGACAGGGTGTAAACGTGGATGCGGGGGTTGTTTTTGATGCGTTTGAAGTTAATTTCTAGGCCGCAGTTTGGGGGGCATAGTTTTGGGAAATACTGATTTAACTGGGTCACCCTTCCGCCCAGGTAGGGGCGTTTTTCTACCAGGTAGACCTCTGCCTGGCTGGCTTCGGCCACTTCGACGGCAGCGGTGATACCGCTAATACCGCCGCCTACTACCAGCACATTTTGGCTACCCACGTCTTATCACCGTCCCTCTTTGCATTACATTTCCTCCTCTGTAGAAGCAGTATTGCGCCCTTTCGCTTAGGTTAAATTCGACGTGAACCAGCCTTTCTCCTGCTGTGAAGCCGGAAAAAGTGATAGTGGGTCTTAGTGCAATATAGCCATAGAGTAAAAGGGAGTGGCCTAATAAACTGCCACTCCCTATCCGCTTCCGCGGGACGATCAGCTCTAAGGAATGATATTGTGGACGGGACGCTTGATGATAGACCACTCGCCCGAATTGGGGTCCCACCGCAGGTTGACGAAGCACTTCCAGTTCTGCTCGTCCATCTTGGGGCAATCGGTGCGGTAGTAGTAACCGGGCCAACGGGTCTCCTCCCGATAGAGCATGGTCCGCACGTGCGCTTCCGCCTGCACGGTGCGCTGCACGTTCTCGCATACCCGCATCAGTTCGTGCAGATCACGCGCGATCATCTTTTCGCCGTCCTCTTTCAGCCACTGCAGGAGCTGCAGCGCCTGCTCCAATTTGTACTTGTTGGTGGTGAAGGCGGAACCCCAGCCGCCAGCGTACTCGTCCATGATCTTCTGCAGGCGGAAGAGGTACTGCCGCGGCACAATATAGTTGGGGTTGACCTCCGGAGTGGTAGCGTAGTCTTTATGCTGCTCGAAAATTTCGAAGGGGCGTAGCACCCACTTCTTGAATTCCTCCACCTTGGCAGCGTCCACGTTGGGTTGGGTGTTGTTCTCCAGAATAAACTTGATGGCTGCCTTGGCAGCTATGCGACCTTCGGTGAAGGAGCCAGAAGAGAACTTGTGCGGGGAGGCGCCAGAAGCGTCGCCGGCCGCGAACAGACCCTTTACCGTGGTCATGTTGCAGTAGCCCCAGCAGTAATCCTTCTTGGACTCCTCGGTCTGCACATCCTCCGGACCGGAAACCCAAGCGCCAGAAGCGCCGGAGTGGGAGCCGATGAAGTAGGGCTCAGCAGCAGCGATCTCCGACGGCTTTTGCTCCGGACGGATGTTCATGGCTGCCCAGAGGTTGGCTTGGGCAATGGTCATGTCGAGGAAGTCTTCCCATGCTTCGCTCTCCAGCTGCTTCATTTTCTTCTTGAAGGCCTTCTCGTCGTCTTTGTAAGCTGCCGCTAGGTTAGCGATAGCCTCTTCGGTCCGCATCAGAAGCGGATCCTTGCCTTCCCACACCTCCAGCATTCCCTGGTAGTTACGCAGGTTGGCCGGTAGAGGCTTAGCGGAAGCGTAGGGCTCCCACGGCTGGAGCTCTTTTTTGCGGGTGACGGTGTACTCCTCGCCCGTAGTAGTGGTAGCGCGGGACTTGAAGAGCAAGAACCACGCGCCCACCGGGCCGTACGCGTCTTTGAAGCGCACAGGAATGAAACGCACTTCCTGGCAGGTCTGCTCCGCGCCCGCACGGGTGGTGAAGTAGAGGCTGGCGCCGGAGTTAAACGGCGGATACCAGGAACGACCGAAACCTTCGCCCTGGGAGCGGGGACGGAACACGTGCACCGCGCCACCCATGTTACAGAGAACGGCCTTAGCCTTAAAAACGTAGATCTTATACTCGCGGGTGCTAAAGCCCACCGCGCCTGCGATCCGGTCGCCGTCGAGCAGCGGCTCCATAATGAATACGCGCTCGTAGATCTCGCCCTTGTCACCGAGTTCCTTGAGCGCGTTCTTGGCCGCCTCAGCTACCAGGATCTTATAGGACTCTCCGCTTATCATCACCTGCCAGTTGCCAGAGCGGATGGGCTTGCCCTCTTCGTCACGCCAGATGGGTAGTCCCCACTTCTCAAACAGGTGAACGGTGGAGTCTACGTGCCGCCCGATGTTGTACACCACGTCCTCGCGGCAGATTCCCATAAGGTCGTTGCGAACGTAGCGGACAAAATCTTCCGGTGTCCGCTCGCCGCCCTTCATGTTCAGGTAAAGGTTGATGGCGGAGAGACCCATAGCCACGGCGCCACTCCGGTCGAGGGCCGCTTTGTCCACCACCGTTACCTTGAGGCCGTGCTTCTTGGCCCAGTGGGCAGCTTCCACAGCGGCACCACAACCGGCCATACCGCCGCCTAGAATCAAGAGGTCGGTAGTAACTTCTACCGTTTCAAAATTCGGTACCGGCATTCTTCCTGACCTCCTTTGCGTTACTTCTTTAGAGTGGGTACGTCAACCCCGGTGGATTCGGGCTCCGTGAAAAGATAGATGCTGTCCAGATCGTCCTTGCCTACGCCGTAACCACCATCAGGCTGGGCAGAACCCTCGGGAGTGGTGCGAATAGGGAACTTAAAGCGCTTGATTTCACCATCTCGGAACTGCACCGTCCACATGATGTCCTGGGAACCACGGAGAGGGATGCACTTGGAGCCCATGGGCACGAAGTCAGCGTAACCTCTCAGGTCGATAGCTTGCTGGGGGCAGATCTTGCCGCAGCACAGGCACTCCCAGCACATCTGTGGGTCGCGCTGATAGGCTTTCATACGCTCCTTGTCGAGCACCATGAGGTCATTGGGGCAGATGTACATGCAGGCTGTTTTGTCTTGACCTTTGCAGCCATCGCACTTCTCTGTGATTACATAGGCGGGCATGACTCAACCTCCTTTTCAACCATAATCGCTTTGGTTCCATTAGTTACCTGGCTAACTAGAAATTGCGCCCTTACAGTCGCCTCATCACCACCTCCTCAAGGCTAGTTCTTGGCAGCTCGGACTTTGTGTTTGTGGTTATTTTAACAAGGACAATGACCTATGTCAAGCGATCAAAATTAAAGATTAACCGAGCCTTTATGAGTTATTTTGCACCAAAGGCTCACTAGCGCACCAAATTGTGCAAATTGCGCTGAATTGCTTGAAGTCTTTTTACCCGCTCAATGGTGGGCGGGTGTGTACTAAAGAGCGAGGCCAGGACTTGGCCCCGGAGGGGGTTTACGATGAACATATGGGAAGCAGATGGATTTACATCCATAGGTATCTGCTGAGCTGCTTTCTCAAGCTTTAACAGGGCGCTGATTAGCCCGTCGGCCCGGCCTGCGATACGGGCACCGGTAGCATCGGCTTGGAATTCGGCGGCTCGGGAGATGGCCATTTGAATAATGAGAGCGGCCAATGGCGCTACTAGAGCCAGCACCAGAGCGGCGATAGGGTTAAAACCTCCCTCTTCATCGCTGCGGTAACCGCCGAGTAAAAAGCCCCATTTGATAACGCTGGCGATAAAAGTAATAGCTCCTGCTAGGGTGGCGGCGATGGTAGATATGAGTGTGTCGCGATTTTTAATGTGCGATAGCTCATGCGCAAGGACCCCTTCGAGTTCGGTCTGGTTCATGTAGCGCAATAAACCTTCAGTCACTGCCACCGCGGCGTGCTGCGGGTTACGGCCAGTAGCGAAAGCGTTGGGCTGAGATGACGGGGTAAGATAAATTCTGGGTGGGGGCAGCTCGGCGCGCCGGCAGAGCCTTTCCACGATGGCGTAGAGCTCGGGAGCTTCGGCTCGGCTGAGCGGGCGCGAATGGGTCATGGCCAGGGCTATTTTGTCGCTGTAATAGTAGCTGAAAAAGTTCATGGCTAGTGCAATTAGAAAAAAGAAAAAAGCTCCTCCAGCGCCGCCTACGTAGCGGCCGATAAGAACGAGAATGGCGGTGAGCAGCGACATCAACACCACCATGCGCACGCGGTTCATGGTTTGGTATCCCTCCCAGCGCAGTTCTTTATTGAGCGCTTTCCATAAAATTATGGCATAGATAGGCGAGGCAAGCAAGTGCTCCGGGAATGCCCGGGGATATCAGGGGGTAGAGGTGTCCGGTGGAGACCACGATGCGGTTGAACGGGAGCTTCTTGTAGAAGTTGTGCGTGATGCGGTTGAAATACCGGTGCGTTCCCTGCGAGTCAAAGAGATAGGCATTCGCATGGCGGTAGGGGCTACAGATATTATACGGCGCGGCGGGCAGTGGCGCTTAATCCGTCTGAAGCCCTGCACTTCGAATAGCTGTTGGTCATAAAGTTTTAAGCTTTCCGCCATAATTACGTCACAATTACGCGGTAAGCTAACCTTGTGAAAGGAGGTGAGAAGATGTGGCGTAACCGGAAAGTCCTTCTGGTTTTGAGCTTGGCGCTGATCCTGGCGGTGGCCGTGCCTATCCTGGCTCAGGCGGCGACTGGCAAGGCCAGGAGTCAAGGAACCACGGAACGCCGCTTCAACCTGGTTCAGGCGCTTGGCTTGACTCCAGAGCAGCTATCTCAGATACGAGATTTGCAGCAGCAAAATTACAACCAGACCCGCGATCTGCGTATCAAGCTAATGGACGCCAATTTTGAGTTGCGGCAGCTGCGCTGGCAGGTTAATCCGGATCAGGCGGCTATTAAAGCCAAGCTGGCAGAGATCAAGCAAATCCGGGATCAACTGCGCCAGGCTGATCGCGAACTCCGCGATAAAATGGAGGCCCTGCTGACGCCGGAGCAGAGGCAAAAGTTGCAGTCCTGGCGGGAGGACCACCGCAAAAATCCGCGGGAGGCCAAAAAGGAATTCGGCGGGGCCCGGGGTGGAGCGGCACCGATGGCTCCAGGGCCATCGCTGTAACCCACAAAATAGAAGAGGGGCTTAAGCCCCTCTTCTATTTTGTGTGCCCGGTATGGGCGTTGTCCATAGAGTGAAAGTCATACAGTACCGTGAACTGGTGGTGTGGGAGGACGGGGTTAGCTGCTCCCTCCTACTCGATTCTCTTCTGTACCTGAGGAGGTAATTGGTACGAATACGCGGAAGAAACTCCCTTTTCCTAGCTGACTTTCCGCCTCTACTTTGCCTCCGTGAAGTTCCACGATCTGCTTCACAAGGGCCAGCCCTAAGCCGCTTCCTCCTGTGCTGCGAGTGCGAGATTTATCGCCGCGATAAAACTTTTCCCAGATGAAGGGGAGTTCTTCGGGGGGAATACCTGGGCCGTTGTCCTTGACCATCAAAAGCGCCCCCTTATCTACCGGTTGGAGGCTGAGGCTCACTTCGCCACCGGGAGGAGTAAAACGGAAGGCATTGTCCAGTAAATTGATAACGACCTGGCGCAAGCGATCGGCATCACCCCAAATCGGTGGTACGGGGTGGATATCGACCTTAAAGCTATGGTTTTGGTTCCGGCGGAAGCGAGAGGCCACCTGCTCGGCTATCTCGGCCAGATCCACCAATTCGCGTTGTAGCTCCATGACTCCCGTTTCCAGGCGGCGTAAGTCTAGGAGTTCATCGGTTAATCGCTTCAAGCGCTCTGCTTCCTCATGTACCGCTTGGAGGTATTGCTTAGTCTCTTCCGGGTTGGTCATGCCGTCCAAGATGGCTTCGGTGTAACCCTGGATGATGCTTAAAGGCGTTCGTAGTTCGTGGGATACGGCCGCCACGAAATCTCTGCGGGCAGTATCCATGCGTTGCAATTTTTTCAGGTGTTTTTCTAATTCGGCTGCCAATTGGTTGAGTGAAGTGGCTAAGCGGGCCACTTCGTCTTCTCCGGTTACCATTGCGCGGGCCGCATAGTTGCCGGCAGCCATGGCCTTAGCCACCTTTTCAATGATTACCAGGCGGCGGCTGAAATGGCGGGCCACGAAAAGGCTAAGCATCCCGGCCAGCATGGCTCCGCTTAGCAAAGCCAGCAGGAGGGTCATCTCCAGTCCTTTGACCCGAGCTTCCAGCGGAGCTATAGGAGCATAAATAAAAACTCCTCCCGAGATTCCTTGCTCGGTTCTGATAGGGACTCCCACCCAGAGAAAACGAATGCCCTCCAGAGAGGGACGACTTCCTTCGCGCTGCACCACTTGGCCAGCCAGGACACTATTCACATCCTCTCCTGTTACCAGCATCCCTTTGGTAAAGTAGCGTCCAGTTCCCCACCAGTGCTGCACCCGCCCGGAAGCGTTGACCACCAGCACATTAGCTTGCAGCATCTGGTTTAAGAAGCTTACGCGATCCCTCAGCACCTGGGGGGGAGCGTCCTGAGCCAGGAGGTCGGCTAGTTTTTCCGCCTCGGCCACCATGCGGTGGGTTTCGAAGCGGTAGTAGCTCCACTTGATTACTTGGGCTTGACTGAGTCCTAATAGTCCTAGAACCAAGGATATTAATAACAACATGCTAAGCCACAGTTTAACCGCTATGCTTTGCATGAGGCGCCTCCACCTTATAGCCTACACCCCAGACGGTGACGATGAGCGAGGAGCTTCCCATCTGGCTGAGTTTTTCCCTGAGGCGGGCGATGTGGGTATCAACTGTGCGGCTGTCACCGCAAAAATCGTAGCCCCAGACCAGATCTAGGAGTTCCTCGCGGCGAAAGACTCTACCGGGAAAACGCGCCATAGTAAATAGTAAATCAAACTCTTTGGGAGTGAGTGATAGTGGCTTATCTCCTATCAGGACCCGGCGGGATTCGGGCTCAATGGTGAGTTCACTTAACTGCAGCCGCTGCTGGTTATCGGGGAAAGCGCGGGTGCGTCGGAGTACTGCTTTAACGCGGGCTACCACTTCGCGAGGGCTAAAGGGTTTGACGATATAATCGTCGGCCCCCAGCTCCAGTCCCACAACGCGATCCACCTCACCGCCCCGGGCAGTCAGCATCAGGATGGGCACCTGGGAGTGTTTGCGGATCTCCCGGCACACTTCCCAACCGTCCTTTCCTGGTAGCATCAAATCCAGAATAATCAAATCCCACGGTTGTTGGTTCACCTGCTCTATGGCTTCTTGGCCATCGGCGGCTTCTCCCACCTTGAAGCCTTCAGCCAGCAGATATTTACGCAAGATCTCCCGAATGCGCTGCTCGTCGTCTACGACCAGGATGCGTATGCCATCGAACACGGGAGACATCGAACTCCCCTCCTTAATTCCCGCCTTAGAAAATCCTTTGCTTATTAAAATTTTAACGCTTTTTGCTTGCGATGGCAGTTATGACTTTGTAAACGAAGCAGGAAAAGGCGACTGGGGGGGGAATATATTAAGGTAAGGCAAGGGGGCAAGGAGGTCATGACCATTATCAGTAAAGAAGAGCGACTCTTTCTGCCCTGTCCTTGTGGCAGTCAACAGCCTTACATCGATTGCTGCGGCAGCAAGGTGGTCCAGATAGGAGCTCTCCGCGCTTCCCGGCTAGCTCAGGGTCTTAAGCGCAAGCTTAGCCACTTCGCCCAGCACCCTGCCTTTACGGAGGCGGCGGTATGGGCCCAGCACCTATATTTTAGTGAACTGGCCGGTTCGCTGCTCTCTTTAGACGAGGACTTCGTTGGGGAGCGTTGTTTCGAGTGGTTTATCTTCGATTTTCCGGTGGCGGGGGAGCACACGGTGCTGGAGCTCTTCTCGCGCCTTTACCGGGAGGAGCTAACTCGCGAGGAGCAGGAGTTGATCCGGGACTGGCGGCGGGCTCCCAATTCATTTTACGAGATAAAGGCGGTGGGCAAAGATAGAATCCTCCTGCAAGACTTGTTCAAGCGGGGGAAAAAATATATAGCTCGGGGTTTTGCCAAGGGCTCGGAGTTGACCAAAGGAACTATATTATACTTGCGCCTGCTGCGGGTGGGAGGAGAATACGAGTTTTCTACGGCTGCTCTTTCTTTGGCCGCCGAAGCCAAACCGGTCATCCGATCTTGGATTGGCCAGGATTACCAGGCTTACAAGGAGGCGCGCGGGCAAAAGCGCTTTGCTTGGTCGGACTATCTGCGCGAGCGCTCTCACCGGATAATGGCTTGGGCTTCCTTCCTTAGCTCTGGTCGGGACGAAAGGCGGGCTGAGCAGGAAGGGGCCTGGGGGGAGAAGTTGGATCGATTGCTCGTGCAGTTGGAGGAGCAGCTCTTGCAGCGATTGCTGTTGCTCCGCAATCAGGAGGAAGCGAAAGAACATCCCGAGGATTCGGTGTGGGGAAGGCCGGAATATGCTGAGGTAGCCCGCGTGGTAGCTCAGGACTTGCAGGCGCGGGGCTCTGGTCCTCAGGTGGACAGAGCGCTAGCGCTGTGGCATCGGTTTTGTTTGTTGGCCCGTCCCACCATTCGTAAAACGGCGGTCTGGGCTGCCGCCTTGGTGTACGCGATTCACCGGCTGGAGGGTAACCGCAACGTTAATCAGCAGCGCGTGGCGGATGAATATGGGGTTTCGGTCTCTTCCGTTTCAGTAAAATACCGGTTGCTCTGCCGCTCTTTGGGATTAGAGTAGGGGGCCTATGCTGGAAAAGATAGTTGACCTCCTGGTTCATTATCTCTCACTTACTGGCTACTGGGGCCTAGCCATAGGAATGGCCATTGAGAGCTGCAATATCCCTTTGCCCAGCGAGGTCATCCTTCCTTTTGGCGGGTTCCTGGTATACCAGGGCAAGATAAGCTTTTGGGGAGCGGTCTTCGCTGGAACCGCGGGTGGAACGGCGGGTTCTTTGCTTTCTTACTATTTGGGCCTTAAGGGGGGGCGCCCTTTTCTGGAGCGCTACGGTGGCTACTTCTGGGTTTCCTCCCGGGAGTTAGCTCTGGCCGACGCCTGGTTTGCCCGTTATGGGGAAGCTACGGTTTTCTTCACCCGTTTGCTTCCTGTGATTCGAACCTTTATTTCTTTGCCCGCTGGGATCGCGCGCATGAATGTGGGCCGTTTTCTACTCTACACCTTCTTGGGTTCGCTTCCCTGGAGTATTTTATTGACCTATTTAGGTCTGCGTTTAGGGGAGCATTGGGAGGAAGTTAAGCTCTGGCTGCATAAATACGATGTGGCGGTATTAATTCTCGCGGCGGGGCTGATCTTGTGGTATCGGCAATATAAAAAACGGAGGGGATAGGCGGTGGCGCGGATTATCATCGTAGCCTGCAAGAGAATTCAGGACGTTACCTGTGTTAGCTGTATGAAGTGCTTCAAAGGGATGCGCGAACGCGTTGGGGAATTTGCTCGCTACCAGAACGAACCGTTGGAATTAGTGGCTCTGGGCGATTGCGGCGATTGTCCGGGTTTGGTTATGCCCAAGCTGGTTCTAATCCGCGACTTGGCCAAGTTGCTGGATTCTGATTTCGATGTGGTTCACCTAGGAACCTGTATAGTTAAGGCAACCAAAACCGCCAAGTGTCCCATCGATCTAGAGGCTACTGCCAGGCGCATAAAGGAAATTTTAGGAAAGGAAGTGGTGATAGGTACCCATCCCTGGTAAAACTATCAGGGCGGGGGACAAGATTTGCGGATAGGGATCTTCGCTGATAGTTACCTCCCTTACGTGAGTGGAGTGGTTCGTTCTATTGAGACCTTTCGCTCCGAGTTGAGTGAACGCGGAGTCGAGTTTTTTCTTTTTGTTCCCTGGTATCCATCTTGTACCAAAGAAGATAATATTTATCGCTTTTGGGGAATTCCTGCTCCCACCAATCCTGATTTCATCCTCCCTTTGCCTTTTTCCCCTCGTTTGCCTTCCACCCTCCGCAACCTGAAGCTAGACCTTATTCACATCCACGGTCCCTTCATAATGGGGAGCGCGGGAGCTCGCTGGGCTCGCCGCCTGGGCTTGCCTCTGCTATTCACCTACCACACTCTCTACGAGGCTTACGTGCATTATTTTCCCTGTTTGCGCTCTTGGCTCCAGCCGCTCACTCGCCGTTACACCATCGCTTTTGCCAATCGCTGCGACCTGGTGCTGGCCCCTTCGCAAGCCATCCGGGCTTACTTGCTGCAACACGGTGCGACGGTTCCGGTGGAGGTGCTGCCTACCGGCATACGGATCGACGATTTCCGGGGTGGTGACGGGGTTGCCTTCCGAGCTCGCTTTCAGCTGGCTTTAGAGGACCGGGTCCTGGTTTATGTGGGGCGTCTGGGAGAAGAGAAGAATTTGCGTTTTCTGTTACGTAGCTTTGCCCTAGTGGCGCAGGAGGGCTTGCCGGTGCGCTTGCTCCTGGTGGGGAAGGGCCCGCAGCGCCAGGAACTGGAGCAACTGGCTCGGCATCTAGGGATAGCTGCTCGGGTGGTATTCACCGGCCCCCTTCCTCCGGATCAGGTAAAGCACGCCTATGCTGCTGCTGATCTCTTTGTTATTGCTTCCCTCACCGAAACCCAAGGTCTGGTGGTAGGGGAGGCCAAAGCGGCAGGGTTACCGGTAGTGGCGGTTAGGGCTAGCGGTGTGGAAGAAATGGTGCGCCACGGGATCGATGGCTTCCTCACTCCCTCTGAAGAAAGCGCTTTCGCGGCAGCGATAATTCGCCTCTTAAGAGATCCGGAATTATACCGAAAATACCAGCAAGGGGCTCTTCAAGGATCCGAGGAACTTTCTTCAGTCCGACAGGCCGACCGGTTGTTGGCGATTTACCGACGCCTGGTGCGGGAAAGGAATAAAGACCATGTGGAGGTCACGGATAAGGCCTAACTTGCTGGAAGAAGTGCATCAGCGCCTGCTGCAGCTGATCGAGGTTAATCAGAAGGAAATCATCGGTATTGCCGAAGCCACGGAGCAGGAAGTAAAGGCGCTTCAACGCGAGTTGGAGCAACTGCGCTCTGAGACCCTCGAGGTCATAGAGTTAGTTGATCGCTTGCTGGAAGAGGAACAGCGGGCGCGGCGTCGGCTGGCCGAGGTAAGTTCCGATTTCAGTCGCTATTCCGAAGCGGATATCAAGGAAGCTTACGAGCAGGCGCAGCAATTGCAGTTGGATCTCCTAAGTCTTCGCTCTCGGGAAAAGGTGCTCCGAGCTCGCCGGGACGATCTGGAGCGGACGCTGAAGTTTTTGCTGCTTACCAAAGAGCGAGCGGAAAGGCTGGCTTCTCGGGTAGCCGTGGTTCTCGATTACCTCCGTAAAGATTTGCAAGAACTGAACGATAATTGGCAAAAGATGCTCTCGCGTCAGGATCTGGCTATGAAGGTGCTGGAAGCGCAGGAAGAAGAGCGGCGGCGGATCGCCAGGGAAATCCATGATGGCCCAGCGCAATCTATGGCCAGTGTGGTTTTACGGGTGGAGTATTGCTTGAAATTGTTGACAAAAAAGCCTGAAGCCATGTCTAAGGAGTTGGTAGCGCTGCAGGAATTGGTGCGGGGCTCCTTGCAGGAGGTGCGGAAGATCATCTATGATCTCCGCCCCATGGCTCTGGACGATTTGGGGCTGGTGGCGGCGTTGGAACAATTTCTTGACCATGTCCGGGTGCTGCACCAGTTAGAGGTGGAATTTGTGGTGATGGGAAGCCCCCGGCGTTTGCCAGGACCCCAGGAAGCAGCTATTTTCCGCATTGTGCAGGAGGCAGTGAACAACACCATAAAACACGCGGCGGCCACCCGGGTGATGGTAAAGTTAGAGTTTGTTAACCGCCGCCTGAACTTGGTGGTGAAAGATAACGGGAAGGGTTTTGTGGTGCAAAAGGTTAGCAAGGGGCCCCGAAAAGGCTTTGGCTTGTGGAGTATGAGAGAGCGTGCAGAACTTTTGGGGAGCGAGTTAGGTATCTTTTCTAATCCAGGGCAGGGGACGGTGATTACTCTCAGCGTTCCTCTGGCAGGGGAGGAAGGCGAAAATGGGTCGAATTAAGGTGCTGGTGGTTGACGATCACGCATTGGTGCGGGAGGGTGTGAAGAAGCTTCTTTCGGAAGACAGCCGGCTGGAGGTGGTGGGGGAGGCTGGGAGTGGCCAGGAAGCGCTAGAGCTGGTAGCTCAATTGCCAGTGGACGTGGTGTTGCTGGATATCAGTATGCCGGACATGGGAGGAGTGGAAGTCTGCCGGGAGATCAAGCGCTCACGACCTTCGGTAGCGGTGGTGGCTCTGACGGTGCATGATCAGGAAGAATATTGCCTGGCCATGCTGGAGGCGGGAGCCTCGGGCTACGTGCTAAAGGAGTCCTCAGCTGACCACTTGATTGAAGCCATCATCCAGGCGGCTCGAGGTGGCGAGTATTTATCCCCTCAGTTGGCTGGGAAAATGGTTAAATGGTTCAGTAGGGCGGAAAGCAGGAGGGGTTTATGCGGGCTCACTCCGCGGGAGCGCGAAATTCTACGCCTGCTGGCTTCGGGTTTAAGTAACCGTGAGATAGCGCGCCAGCTCTATCTCAGCGAAAAAACGGTGAAAAACCACCTCACCAGTGTGTTTCAGAAAATAGGGGTAAGCGATCGCACCCAGGCGGCTCTCTGGGCGGTCAAGCGGGGGCTTTTTGAGCTGGAGGTAAACGACTCCGGACAATAAGGCTTTAGAGACCATCTCAGCACTTCCGATCTTGCTTTGTTTACCTGTGCTGCGCCAGTGCCAGAATAATTCCTGGGAATGGTGTTCCCGGGGCAATTGTTTGCTGCTCAGGAGGATTGTGGGGAGCTCATGCCTAAAATAATAAGGTATAGGGCAACAATCGATCCTTGGGTGGTGTAAGATGAGTGCCTACTAGAGTCCTCGAAATTATTAAGAAGCGCTGCTCGATCCGCAGATATAAGGAGGAGCCTGTGCCGCGCGAGCTTTTGGAGCAGGTTCTGGAAGCGGCGCGGTGGGCTCCCTCGGCGGGTAATTTGCAACCCTGGTTTTTTTACGTGATCACCGATCCCGGCCGGTGCCGGTGCTTGGCTGCGGCAGCCTGGGGACAGCGATTTGTAGGCGAGGCACCGGTTTTGATTGTAGCTTGTGCGGAACCCCAGCGTTCCGCCCAGCATTACGGTGAAAGAGGCCGGAGCCTCTATTGCCTTCAGGACACGGCTGCAGCCATTCAAAACCTGTTGCTGGCTGCTACTGCGTACGGCTTGGGAACTTGTTGGGTAGGGGCTTTCGACGAGAACCAGGTACGCCATTGCCTGGGCATTCCTCCCGAACGGCGCCCGGTGGCCATCATTACCTTGGGTTACCCTGAAAGCTGGCCGGAAAAGCGCACATCGCGCCGACCCCTGCACGAGATTGTGAAATATTTGTAGCGAGAAAGCGAGGCCGAGCTCAACTATGTTGTTTGACCTTTACCTTCCTGGGCGAGTACTTTTTGGTCCCGGAAGCACATACCGGCTGGGGGAAGAGGCGAGCCGTTGGGGTCGGAAGGTGCTTCTGGTGACGGGTCGGCGTAGCCTCAAAGAATCGGGCCACTTCGAACGGGTAACTATGCCCTTTGTGGCAGCCAACCTGGAATTTGCCCTTTATGACCGCGTGCCTCCCGAGCCCATGCTGACTACGGTGGAAGATCTCCGCCAGTATCTGCGGCAGGAGCGCATCGAGGTGGTGGTGGCCGTTGGCGGTGGTAGCGTTTTAGACACGGTGAAAGCTGCCGCCGGTCTTTTCCACGAACCAGGGGCAGTGAAGGAATATTTTTACGGAAGGGAGATCACCACGCCCAAACTTCCCTGGATTGCAGTGCCTACCACGGCTGGTAGCGGCTCAGAAGCCACCACCAATGCCGTGCTTAAAGATCCCGAAGGACCTAAAAAACAGAGTTTGCGACATCCTTTTTGGTTGCCGGATGTGGCGGTGATCGATCCTATACTCACCATGTCACTTCCTCGCGAGCTCACCGCTTGCACCGGCATGGATGCTCTGACCCACGCGGTGGAAGCGTATTCCAACCGCTTCACCAACCCTTTCAGCGATGCGGTGAGCCGGGAAGCGGTTCGTCTCATCGTGCAGCATATTTACACTGCTTACTCCGTTCCTCGCCATCGGGAAGCTAGGGAAAGGATGGCGCAAGGTAGCTTTTTGGCCGGTATGGCCATTCAGAGCGCAGGGGTAGGAGCGGTACACGCGCTGGCTCACGTTTTGGGGGCTCGCTATGGTGTAGCCCACGGTTTGGCCTGTGCCTTGCTCCTACCCTATGTTATGGCCTTTAATCTTCCCCTGGCCGAAAATCGCTACGCTCAGCTGGCGGTGGCGGGGGGAGTGGTGCCTCCCGAAACACCGGTCGCGCAAGCAGCCGAGCGCTTGGTCTATTACATCCGTCGCCTGACTGCCAGACTGGGCTTGCCTGCCCGTCTGCGTGAAGTGGGAGTGCCGGAAGCGGAGCTCCCTTTGGTGGCGGAAGAAGCGTTGCAAGCTGGTTCCATTGCCCGTAATCCTCGCCGGGCCTCGCGCGAAGACCTCCTAGCATTGTTGCAGGACGCTTTTTAAGGGTATTCGGGAAAGAGGCGAGCCAAGCGGCGTAGCGCTTTCCGCTTATCGTTCTGTCCCAGCTTGGCCCTCTCTACGGCGCGAGAGAGTACCCGGATGCTGTGCTCCATAAGGGTTTGATTCACTGGGTAAGGTTGGCCGTCCTTTCCCCCGTGGGCGAAAGAGAAGCGGGCCGGATCGCGGTAGCTGAGGGGCGTGCCGTAAATCAACTCAGCAATCAAGCTCAAGGCCCGGAGACCTTGGGTTCCTACCCCCGGAATTTCTAAAAGGGTAATGAAATCGGAAGGTACTTGCTCGTAAGTGCGTAAGAAGACCGTTCGTAGACGCCGCGGGTTGAGGTCGGAAAGCCAGAGTTGGTGCCGGCGCGGCAGAGTGAGGGCTTTGGCTTGCAGCTCGGTTAACCAATGCTCCAGTTGTTCCGGCTGCTCGCGGGTCACGCGGGGCAAGCATTCCCGGGCATCTCGGCTTTCCCTGGCCACCAGATTTAGGACCGCTTCTTCGCGTTGCTGGCTGCATATAGCCGCATGTGGCTCTTCGGCCGGGTTGTGGCAGGCCGAGGAGAGCCAATGGTAGCGGCGTGCCTCCCGGCGCCGGGTGTTCATGCCTTGCTGGACGACTGCCCATTGCCCGCTAGCAGTGAAACAGAAGGTGTGATGGTAAAGGTCGTAACCGTCTTGCAGCGCTCCCTGGTCGATTTTAGCCGCTAGGCGGGAGGCGCGAGCCAGCCTTTCCGGTTGAACCTGGAGATAATGGTGCTCGGCGTAGCGATAGATTTCGTCTGGAGTCTTAAAGCCGGTTTTTCCCTTACCACCGCATATGAAAAGCCCGAGTTCCCCTTCCTGCCCCCGCAGCGCCTCTTTTAGAGCTCCGCAAACGGTGGTGGTGAGACCCGAGGAATGCCAGTCAAAACCCAGGACGCACCCCAAAGACTGAAACCAAAAGGGATCGCTTAAACGCCGCAGCACCCCCTCGGCCCCTTCTTCTAGCGCCAGGAGCTCTATCACCGCTCGTGCTAAGAGCACCATCTTCTCGAAGAGCCAGGCCGGGCAGCGACCGTCGTGCAGAGGCAAATTAGCAATGCCGGTGTGCACCTTTCCCCTCCGTTCTCCAGGCGATGTTTACCTTTAAAGGTTCTCTGCCAAAGAAGCCTTTCCTCCTACAAGTAATCGAGTTGGCGCGGCGCAAAGAGCCACTAAATTTTCTTCGCTCCCTCTTTCATTAACTGGTTTACCCCCTCGACGAAGCGGTACAGTAGCTGGCTGGCCAGATCATCAGCCTGTAAAGGGGTTGGAGCATGGGGTAGGTGGGCATCCAGCAGGCGGTGGCCAAACTCGCACACTGTCTTCCGGGAGAGTAATCCCCACTGGAATTCGTCCAGCATATGCAATAAGGTGGCGGCCAGTGTTACCAGATTCTCCTCAGTTGCCAGGAGATTTAGCCGCTGCAGATAGCTTCCCCGGTCAAACCCTGGCTGAGAAGCCTCTATCCTCCGCCAGAAATCCTCCTCACTAACGCCGTAGCGCTTCAGTCGCGCCAGGAAATTGCGCTGGCGCTGGGGGTTAAGGCCCGTCTGTTTCTCCAGCGCTCGTTTCACCGCCGTTTTTACCGTAACCCCAATAAGTTCCCCCAGCTTGGAGTGGTGGCCGGCGTCGTTACAACATATGGGGCTATCGGAGTGGGCTACTACGGCTATCTGGTCGGTTCCCGAACCGGTAGCCAAACCGCGAGAATAGCAACTGGGGGCCATCAATTCCTGCAGAGCCGCCGTTTTGGCCTCGGTAGCGGTGACCACTGCGCGTACCAGAGCTGGGGGGGTGAGATCGGTGTCCAACAGCAAAATTATGTTGATGGTCCCCCCCACGTAAGTCCACTCCCCTCCCGCCTCGTAGTAGCGGGCCGGGTCACCAGCCCGTCCGCCGTTGACATCGACACCGGCGGTGGCGATGGCTGTGACTTCGATTTCGCGGAAGTTCAGAGTTTCGGTGGCGGCGTTTTCCATATGGGCGGCGGTGAGCAAGCCGATGGATCTTTCGGGATTCAGCCCGAGTTGCTGGGCGGTGTGGGCCAGGTATCCTTGCCAGCTCCCTCCGGGTAGAGTGTGCGGGTCGCGCCCATGAGCCTCGGGCGGGACGTGGTGATTGAAGACAGCCTCGATATCCTCCCGGTAGCCGCCGTTTAGCCGGGAGCAGCTTAGCACTCGGCTTGGTCCGGGAAGGCGCACTACTAGCGAATTGCTCTCCAGGTAGATCCGCGCTTGCTGCTTCTTGGCTGACATAGGCTACCCCTCCAGAGATCTTCTGGATGATAGGATCTTTTCGGCATCCAGGAGGGGTAGTCCTTCCGAGTCGGGTAGAGTTTGGGATTGAGCCTTGCCTTTTACAATTTATTGATAAAAAAAGCGGGGTTTTACGGGTTCATAGCAGTTATCATGTAAATAGCGGGGGTTGGGTTCCCGGACCAAGGACAACTCTGAGTAAAAGGGCGTAAAGGGTTCCCGTTGCGGGTGGCCCGGCTTATAATTCGGAAGGGGTGGTTAACGTGCCGGAAGAAACGACGGCAACGGTTCTTGTGGTGGAAGACGATCGTAACATCGCTGAACTGGTGAGTCTTTATCTGGAAAAGCATGGTTACCGGGTACTAAAGGCCTTGAGCGGGGTGGAGGCGCTGGAGACACTGCAGAGCCAGGCTACCGATTTGGTTATTCTTGACCTGATGTTACCGGGCATCAACGGTTGGGAGGTCTGCCGCCAGATCCGGGCCAAATCCCAACTCCCGGTGATCATGCTCACGGCCAAAGGCGAGCTCCGGGACAAACTTAGCGGTTTTGAGTTGGGAGCCGACGATTATGTGGTCAAACCCTTTGACCCGCAGGAGCTGATCGCGCGGGTTAAAGCGGTGCTCCGCCGGGCGGGTGATACCAGGCCGAAAAAGGTGGATTTACCCGACCTTCTAATCGACCTGGAGAGTTACGTAGTAGAGGTGGCTGGTACCAAGGTAGAGTTAACCCGGCGCGAGACCGAGCTCCTCTATTTCCTGGCCTCCCATCCCGGCCGGGTGTTCACCCGGGAATTCCTATTGCAACGAGTTTGGGGCTTTGAGTTTCCGGGTAATACCCGTACCGTGGATGTCCACGTGAACCGCTTACGGGAAAAGCTGGACGGGCTAAGTAAGTCCTGGCACATTAAGACCGTTTGGGGCGTGGGCTACAAGCTGGTGGTAGGGGAAGATGCGCCGCATATTCAGTAAGGTACTGGTGTTCGGGCTGGGAATCGCTCTTATCAACACCTTGATTTTGAGCCTGGTGTTATCTTCTCTCTTCACTCGCTACTTTTACCGGAATTACAGTTCCCTGCTTATGGAAGCTCTAAGGGAGGGTAAGAATTTCGCAGTAAAGTACCAGAAACAAGAAATCAAGCAGCCGGCTTTTGAGCGAGCTCTGGATTTGATCGATCGATTGGAAGGGGTTCATTTTTGTTTTTTGAGCGCTCAGGGGGAGATTCTTTTTGCCACCGCTCCTCAGATCGACCTGGTTTCTAGCAAGGAGATGCTGGCGTTAGTCAACCAGCATCTCGAAAACAGGGAGTACTATACCACTTTTTTTACTGACCCTCACGATCCTTCGCTGGACATCATAATGGGAGCCACCCGAGTCAACGGTGATACCTTACTGGCCTTTTTCCCCGTGGCTAATATTCAAGAGCCGGTGCATGAGAGCATAATGCTGGTGTGGCTGGCTGCTGCGGGTTCCTTCCTCATATCTATCATACCGGCTTATCTTATTTCCCGCCATTTCACCCGCCCGCTGGAAGACATGGGGCAGCTGGCTCTGCGCATGGGTAGAGGTGATTTTTCGGTACGTTTTCCCACTGCCAGGCGCCAGGACGAGATCGGCCAACTGGCCCGGACGCTTAACGATATGGCGGCGCAGATAGAGGCCATTGACCGGGAGCGGCAAGAGTTCTTAGCCTACGTGTCGCATGAGTTACGCACGCCCCTTACTTCCATCCGTGGCTTCGTCCAGGGGATGCTGGACGGCACCATCCCTGAGGATAAGCAACAAGCTTATTTAGCCCGGGTTTTTAGCGAAACCGAGCGCCTCCGCCGGTTGGTGGACGATCTATTAATGCTAGTCCGGCTCCGCAGCGGTCAGTTTTCCTTCAACTGGCAGCTAACCGACTTGCAGCGAGTGATGACGGCGGTGGAAGAGATTATGTCGCCGCTAGCGGCGGAAAAAGAAGTGGATTTGGAGTTTCACTTGCGAGGGCAGCTACCGGTTTACGCCGATGAAGGAAGGCTGGTCCAGGTCTTTATGAATATAGTAGATAACGCCGTTAAGTTTTCTCCTCCTGGTAAGAAAGTGGTGGTGGAGGCTGAGAAAACAGGGGCTTATCTCCGGGTTAGGGTAACCGACGAGGGCCCAGGGATTCCACCGGAAGATCTACCCCGGATTTTCGATAGCTTTTACTCCGGCAGTACCCGAACTCGCTCGGAACTTAGCACGGGCCTGGGGCTGGCGATTAGCCAGCTCATAGTAGAGAAGCATGGGGGGTATATAAGCGTTCGCAATCGCCCGGAGGGCGGATGCGAATTCACCGTGATTCTGCCGGTAAAGGCGAAAGGGGGTAACCGTGGTGGCACGGCTGGTGTTTCTAACGGCTGAGTATGGCGCGGGGCATACTAGCGCAGCGCGGGCCTTGCTACGGGCTGTGCAACAGCTTTACCCTTCCTGGGAAGGGCGATTAATCAATTTTGTCCACGAGATCAATCCCTGGTTCGATCGTTTTTCCCAACGCTTTTACCTTTCTCTAATTTGCCGGGCACCTTCGTGGTATGGATGGCTATACCATTTGACCGATGCGCCTTGCGAGAAGCGCTATCTCTGGGATCGCTGGGGGAGTAAGACCTTGGCTCGTCTGTGCCGTAGGTTTAACCCGCAGATGCTCGTAGCCACTTTTCCCACTCCCGGGCGGATAGCAGGCGAAATGAGGCTCCGAGGCGAACTATCAATACCTGTTGTAATGGTTATAACCGACCACACGGCTCACAGCGAGTGGGCGCACCCCGGTGTTGATCTTTATCTGGTGGCCGATGAGCAGGTGGCGGAGCGTCTGGAGCAGCGGGGTGTGCAACGGCACCGGATTGCAGTTACAGGCATACCTATAGATCCCGCGTTCACCTCCCTCCCCAGCCGGCAGCAGGCCAAGCGTTTTTTTGGTTTGCCGCTTGAGCTGCCAGTCGTCTTGTTGAGCGGGGGAGGATATAGCCGTACCGCCTTTTTGGAACGGCTGTGCGAGGAGTTAGTGCATCCGCCATTTCCCTTGCAGGCGGTGGTGGTGGCGGGTAAAGATGAGGAGTGGCGGAGCAAGTTGCAAAAACGGTACGGTAACCTTTCCCATTTCCTTCTCCTGGGATTTGAAGAGCGAATGGACTGGCTTATGCGGGCCGTTGATTGCTTGGTAGGCAAGGCCGGAGCTCTGACGTTGGCGGAAGCAGCTGCGGCCGAACTCCCCGTCATAGTTTACCGAGCTTTGCCAGGGCAGGAAGAGGCTAATTTGCGCTATTATTGCCAGGCTGGCAGCGCTTGGCAGCTACCCTCGAGCTCGGCGCTGCGTTCCTTCTTGTGCCAACTCTTTCACGATGGCAAGAGTGAGGCTATGCGGGCAGCGGCTCGCCGCGTGGCGCGTCCCGAGGCCGCCTTGCTGGGAGCGGAGTTGCTTGCTCGCCAATTGCAATCCAGCTGCCGCGTATGCGTAGGGTGAGAACCTTATGGCAGTCATAGTGAAGGGCCCGGAAGGCAAAAAAGCGATAGCTTTGACCTTTGACGATGGTCCTGATCCCTACTACACACCGCAGCTACTGAAGTGTTTGGATCGTTTTGAAGCCCGAGCGACCTTTTTCCCTTTGGCCAGCAAGGCCCGGCGTTACCCTGAACTTATCCGTGCTATTGTGGAAGCAGGGCACGAGGTCGGCAGTCATGGTATGTACCATTTCCCCCTTCTGCTTCGGAGTCCCAGGGGAGCTCGCGCTGAAATCGGCCAGTCGATGGCGGTGATAGCTGAAATAGCCGGGTGCCCGGTGCGTTTTTTTCGCCCGCCGTGGGGGCGTTACCGGATTTCTCTGCTTCCTGTAGCGGCAGAGCTAGGGGTGGATATGGTACTATGGTCGCTAGATAGCTTGGATTGGTTGTGGGGGGTGAACCCAGAGGTTATAGCGACGCGTCTGGGGCGGGCGGCGGCGGGGGACATTGTCCTCTGCCACGATGGTAGTTTTCTACCTCACCGCGCCCGGACAATTTTGCAGGTTTTACCGTTTGCCTTAAAACAAATGCGGGAAAGGGGTTTATCACCAGTGCCCCTGAGTGATTTGATGGAGGGGAGATGAGATGCTTCATTATTGGTTCCTGGCGCATAAGCTCATATTGGCTCCGCTGGCCGCCTGCTGGGTTACCCAAGGAATCAAGAGTCTCCTGGCCTGGCGGCGCGAGCATCGGTGGAGCTGGGAGTGGCTCTATGCCGATGGCGGTATGCCCAGCGCTCACAGCGCCATGGTGTCGGCGTTGGCGGTGGCGGTGGGATTGTGCTTGGGGTTCGATTCGGCCGAGTTCGCTTTAGCGCTGGTCTTCGCTTTCATTGTTTGGCACGATGCCATGGGTGTGCGCCGCGTCGCAGGTAAGCACTCTCACCTATTACGGGAACTAGTGCAGCGAGAAGAACTGGAAACAGCGGAGAGCGACCTCCCCCGAGGACCGGTGGGGCATACCCCTCAGGAAGTCCTCGTGGGTGCCTGCATTGGGGCCTTGGTAGCTTTTTTTCTTCTGGGTCATGGACACCTGGTTTGGTATTTAGCCAAACGCTGGGGAGCGGTGGTTTGTCATTCCCGGGCTGTTTTTTAGTTAACGTTGTGCCTGGGCAAAAAACACTAGATTTTTATTTCCCGTGGTCGTAACCTTGATTAGGGAAGGGACGATAATTTAATGGTAAAAGCCATTAGCGGGGAGAGGAAAACTAATGCGGAACTTGGTGAATTATTTGGGTATGGTGGGCAATGGCGAAACGGTAGCCCTCATTGACGCGGAGGGTAGCGTTTCCTGGTTCTGCGCCCCTCGCTTCAATAGTTTACCGGTTTTTGCCTCCGCCCTAGATCCCTACCGGGGCGGATTTTTACGGCTGCAATTTCCAGCAGAAGCTCGGGTGGTATATACCGGGCACGATTATTACGAGCGCACCAACGTTCTCCAAACTTTCTTTAGAGGCGCGGGATTTCACGGTGTAATCACCGATTTCATGCCTTGGCAGAGAAATGCTCTGGTGCGGCTGATCCGCCTGAAAAACGCCACCGCCCATCCGCTCCACCTCGCTATAGAAGTGGAGGCGGTGCCCATTCGCACTTCTATGCGCCCTTTTGTTCGCCGCCAGGAGGGTAACGCCTTTCTTATTTACGACCGGGATATGTGCCTTTTTTTGCTGCTGAAGGCGGCTAAAGATACCTTGGACTTTCCTCGCATAGAATTCTCCCTGCCCCCCGGAGGCGAAGAGGAGCTTCGCCTGGTCCTGGGGTATGGGCGGGATCGGGCCGAGGCGGAGGAGAGCGTGAGCTACGCGTGCGAGGCTACCCTGGGAGAAACGGTGCGCTTCTGGGAGCAGTGGCTAGAACCAGCCCGGGTACCCACCTGGATCGATGCCCGTTTGGCCAAGGCCTACTACCGTAGCCTCTTAGCCATGAAGCTCCTCATCCACCACCGTTCCGGAGCTGTTTTAGCTGCTCCCACTGCCTCCTTCCCGGCCACGCCTGGAGGGAAGGAAAACTGGGATTACAGGTACTGTTGGATTCGAGACGGTTTTCTAACCGCCATGGCTTTCGACGAGGCAGGGCTGCATCAAGAGGCCCGTCGCTTTTACAATTTCATCTTACCCTTGCAGAGTCCCGAGGGTAATTGGCCTCACCCGCTTTACACCATAGATGGCACCATCCCTGGCGAAGTTGAGATCACCGACCTCGAGGGGCCCAACGGTGAGAAGCCTATCCGCTTTGGCAATGAGGCCGCTACCCAGTTGCAACTGGACAACGAAGGAAGCTTGCTCGTAGGTTTGTGGCGGCATTACGCCCTTACCCGGGATCGGGATTATCTGCGGGAGTGGTGGCCAGCCTTGCGCCGGGCTGCTTTTTGGCTGCGACGCAATTGGTTCCGTGCCGAGCACGGAATTTGGGAGTTCCGCGAGCACGAGAGCCAATGGACATACGGCAAAGCGGTAACCTATGGCGGACTACTGGCCGCAGCTCGCCTGGCGCAGGAATTAGGATACTACCAACTCGCTGCCCTCTGGCGGGGAGCAGCTTACCAGATGCAAAGCGAAGTAGTACATTACTCCTGGTCAGAGAAGCGTCAGGCTTTTACCCAGCTATACGACGACGATTCCCCGCTGGACATCTCGGTCCTGGCTCTGGTTTTCCACGGTCTCGTGGCTCCCCGTGACCCCAGAATGATCAAGACTGTGTCCGCCTTGGAAGGGGGGAGCCGGAGCTGCATTATCTATCGCGCTGTGGCCCGCTACGAATGCGCCATTTTACCCTTCGCTTTGGCACAACTATGGCTGGCTCAGTACCACCTAAAGGCGGCCAATTTGCACCGCGCTTGGGAGCTCACGGACATGTTGCTTAACAACGCCACCTCGCTCTATCTCTGGGGAGAGCACTTTGACCCGGAGACGGGGAAGCAATGGGGCAACTTCCCTCAGACCTTTGTCCACGCGGAGTTCGTCCGCACCGTCTGGGCGTGGCAGCGGGCTATGTCGGGCAGAGCTGAGCGAGTAGTTGCCGGAGAGCTTCAGGCCCAGCGAGGCTGAAGGTGGAGGGGGGGGCCTGGGTTCCTATCCCTATGCTTATTCCCTGGTTTTCTTCCACTAACCGGAAGGCAGGGGCATCGCCGGTATCATCGCCGCAATAGACGGGGAAAACTTCACCTGCTTCCGCCAGCAAACGCGCCACGGCTTCTCCTTTGTTTAAGCCGGCGGGCAGCGCTTCCAACACCTGCTTGCCGGGGCATAGTGTCCATGAGGGGAGCAGGGAACGGACTTCAGCCTGAGCTCTTTCCTTTACCTCCTGGGCTTCCGCCGGGTCGGCCAGGCGGTAATGTAGGGCCAAGGCGTATCCCTTATCTTCCAGCAGAAAGCCCTTCTTGCCGGCGATGAGACGGCTTAATCGCGCATAGCACAGTTCCTTGCCCTCTCGTTCTTCGGGGCTTAGCGGGTAGCGCCAGAGCTCTTGCCCGGCTACCTGCACCTCGGCTCCATGGCAACCAGCCCACCCCCAGATGCTAGGAACAGGGAGAAAGGTGCGCAATTCGCTCAATTTTCTCCCGCTAACCAGGGCCACCCGGTAATGGTGCCCCACTCTTTCCAGAAGCTTGAGCAGGGCTTTGTCCGGGCGGGCCTGGTCGGGAGTGGCGGTAATGGGCACCAACGTGCCATCGTAATCCAGAAGTAGAAGCAACTGAGGGCAAAACCGCCGCAAGCGTCCTAGCAGGTCCTTCACGGAGTAGCCACCGAGCACTCAGCCTGGTGCTCTAAAGCGATCCTCAGGAAACTCCTCACCCAGGCATTAGCGGTCCAGCGAGTGACCTTTTGGCGCAGGGCCTGCAAGCGTTGCCGCTGTTCCTCAGCGGGCATCTCCAAAGCCTGCACCATTGCACTAACCAACTCCTCTTGGTTGTAGGGATTTACTAACAGGGCCTCTTTGAGGTGGCAGGCGATTCCAGCTAGCCGGCTCAACACCAACACCCCATTCCTTTCACCTTTGGTAACCACATATTCTGCGGCCACCAGATTGAGCCCGTCGCGCAGAGGAGTAACCAGAGCCACATCGGCTGCCAGGTAAAAAGCCGCCAATTCCTCCTGAGGTAACGAACGGTAAAAATAACGCACCGGCGTCCATGCAGGAGTGCCAAAGCGACCGTTGATCCTTCCCACCAACGCTTCCACCTTGCGCCGGAGCTCCGCATAAGGGCGGATCTCATTGCGCGTGGGCACAGCGATCTGCACCAAAGTAACTTTACCGCGATATTGTGGGTATTGCTCCAACAAACGTTCAAAGGCCAGCAGTTTGTCAGTTACCCCTTTGGTATAGTCTAGACGCTCTACCCCCAGCAACAATTTCTCCCCGCCTATTTGCTGGCGTATAAGCTGCGCTTGCGCCTCCAGGTTTTCCTCTTGGCCTAATGAGGCAAAGAGTTCCTGGTTCACGCCCACTGGAATGGCCCGGACCTCAATCACCCGACCCTGGTAAAAGATCAGCTTACCTCCGGGCAACAAAGTGGCCTCGGTGAAACTGTGAACGCACTGCAAGAAGTTATCCACATACTTGGGTATGTGGAAAGCGATTACATCAGCTCCCAACATCCCTTCTATTATCTCCCTGGTCCAGGGAATGACTTCCCAGGTGTCGGGGCTGGGAAAAGGAATATGCCAGAAGACCCCGATTTTCGGCCTCTCCTGAGCAAAGCTGTGCTGGCGCAGCAATCGGGGCACCAGGGCCAAGTGATAATCGTGTATCCAAATTAGGTCCGCCTCTTGGCTCACCCTTCGGGTTAGGTTGGCAAATTTGTGGTTGACTTCCCGATAACCTGTCCACCAGGAGGAGTCGATCACGCACTTCTCTATGAAATTATGGCAGATGGGCCACAATACCTGATTAGCGAAACCTTCGTAGTAAGATTCCACCTCTTGGCGGGTAAGCGGCACCTCCAGCCAACGCAGGTTGCCTTCCTGGTGGGTGATGCCGGTTTCTTTCCCAGAGGCGTACCTACCACCCCACGCTACCCAAGTGCCGGCGGCGCTGCGGAAAAGAGGAACAATAGCCGATACTAACCCACTTACCGCCCATTGCTTTTTAACTCCTTCCGCCGTTTCCTGGAATGCGAAGGGGCCACGGTTCGAGACTATCACCAACCGCACCTTAGAAGGAGCACGTAGAGCCAGAGTAGCCATTGCTTTGGGATCCCTCCTTTTTGCCTTGCAGGAACAATAAAACCCGCTTCCTACCGCAGGGGTAAAAAGCGGGTAAAATAGCCATTGCGCTATTCAATAGCGCTGGTTACTTTCCACGCTTACGAGGTTAGCTGACGGGTTCGGGCTGAAAGCTAGCCCTACCTGATCTAGCAACCAGGATTCACCCCACAGATTGGGTCCCCCGCTCCCCCCCCGCCGTTAAGGGAGAATTCAGCGTTCTACCATACACTATGCCGCTGTCGAGCTTCATTTTAACATAAACTGCCGCAATGTGCAAGGGCGATTTGGAAAAAATTGTGTTAGGTTTTGATTAAGAGAGCGGAGCTGGATTTCCTTCCTGCAAGCAACGTGAAAGGCCGGTTTTCCTGTTTTTACCGTTACCCAAATCCAACTCTTGGTTAATCGGAGCCTTACCTAAGTAAAGAAGTGGCGGTGACAAAGCCTAAACCGTAGATTATACTTTTCAGTAAGGAAGGAGTCGCGTCGTAGGTGGTGGGAAGCTTGCAAGGTGACATTGAAGAGTTCTTACAGCAAAAGCGGTGGGCCGTGGTGGGGGTATCGCGAAACCCCGAGAAATATGGGCACCGGGTCTACTTACAGCTTAAGCAATTGGGTTATGATGTTTATGCTGTCAATCCTAATTGCTCCGAGATAGAGGGGGAGCCTTGCTTCCCTTCCCTTAGCGCTTTGCCGGTGGTTCCCCAGGTGATAAATGTGGTGGTACCGCCAGAGATTGCCGTTCAAACAGTAAAGGAAGCTATCGCTTTGGGCATCAAGCGCATATGGCTGCAGCCCGGTTCGGAGTCGGATGAGGCTTTGACCCTCGCTGATAAAGCGGGGGCCCTCACCATTGACGGCCAATGCGTTTTATCACTTAGCAGGCCGCAGGAGGGATAGCACCATGGAAATGGGTAACGACATGAGGGTTAGCGTTAGCGTCCGCGAGTTGCCGGCCACTAAAGTAGCCTATCTTCGCCGCAAAGGCGATATGGCTATCCTGCCGCTCGCCGTCAGCGAGCTCCAGGAATGGATTGTTGCTCAGGGGCTGAGCATCACCGGGCCGGTGATCCTAGTGTATCTGAGTAATCCAGCAGGGATGCCGGTTCCTTTTCGCGAGTGGGAGGTCCAAATCCCTGTTGCGGGGGAGGCAATGGTCGCTGGAGAAGAGGATCGAGGCGTAAAGGAGATTCCTCCCCGTCAGGTGGCTTGCGTGGAGCATCGGGGCAGTTACCGCACCATCGAGGCGCTTTTGCCCCGCTTTTTTCGCTCCCTTTACGAGCAAGGCTACCGCCTAGAGGGCCCAGCGGAAGAGGAATTTCGCGAACCGCCGGTGGGGGAGATCTCTTTCACAACGCCCAGTGAAGTTCGGTTTCCTATTGCCTTCCGCTTGCAGAAACATTAAAATAATATTGGAAGCGCGCGACGGCGCGTCTCGCAGGTAGGTGAAGAAAGCCCCTTGACGCGAGACAAGTGGATATGCTAAGATAGGCGTTGCGTGCGGAGCGAGGCGATCTTTGAAAACTGGATAGTGGTAAGGGAAAGAGGAGCAAGGATTGACCTCAAGTTGAGAGCGTTTAAGCTTTTAACGGAGGGTTTGATCCTGGCTCAGGACGAACGCTGGCGGCGTGCCTAACACATGCAAGTCGAGCGGGCCTGTTAAGGCTTTAAGTCTTGGCAGGTTTAGCGGCGGACGGGTGAGTAACGCGTGGGCAATCTACCCAGGAGACCGGGATAACCCTGGGAAACCGGGGCTAATACTGGATACGCTTAGGCTAGGGCATCCTAGTTTAAGGAAAGGTGGCGTGAGAGCGCTGCCGCTTTTGGATGAGCCCGCGTCCCATCAGCTAGTTGGTGGGGTAATGGCCCACCAAGGCTACGACGGGTAGCCGGCCTGAGAGGGTGGTCGGCCACACTGGGACTGAGACACGGCCCAGACTCCTACGGGAGGCAGCAGTGGGGGATCTTCCGCAATGGGCGCAAGCCTGACGGAGCGACGCCGCGTGGGGGAAGAAGGCCTTCGGGTCGTAAACCTCTGTCGTGGGGGACGAAGCCATAGGGGGTTAAC